>JAFSIU010000116.1 GCA_017439615.1 Bacillota bacterium | reverse complement strand
GAGAAGCTGCTGCGTGAGCTTTATGATAAATATGAGCCTGATTTTGTGCTTGCCAATGGTGAAAACTCCGCAGATGGCAGGGGAATGAATCGGGCTTCCTTTGAAGAGCTTTCCGCACAGGGCATTGATGCCTTCAGTATGGGCAATCATCTGTGGGACAAAAAAGAGATTTTTGCTTTGATGGAAGAAAATGAGAATATCATCCGCCCCGCCAATTATCGAGGAATGCATTCGGGCAGAGGCTATACCATTCTGCAGAAAGGTGAGCAGAAGCTCGCTTTTATCAATCTCTCAGGTCTTGTTTATCTGCAGGACAATGATTCTCCCTTTGCCAAGGCTGATGAAATTCTGACAGAGCTGCCTGCTGATGTGAAGCATATTCTTGTCGATTTTCATGCTGAGGCAACCTCCGAAAAGGGCGCTCTTGCATGGTATCTCGATGGCAGAGTCAGCGCTGTTCTGGGCACGCATACTCATGTGCAGACCAATGATGCAAGGCTTTTGCCCAAGGGTACAGCTTTTATCAGCGATGTCGGTATGACAGGCGCCAGAGATTCTATTTTGGGCATGGACAAGGAGCTTGTCCAGAGACGTTTTCTGACCAAGGATAAGGTACATCTGGAAATTGCAGGCGGAGATATGCAGTTCAATGCCGTTTTTCTGCAATTGGCTTCTAATGGCAGGGCAGAAAGCATAGAGATTATTAATATCATTCTTCCTGAATTCTGATATGAATTTGCTGACAACGGAGGGGAAAACTATGTATATTGATGCACATTGTGACAGTGCCGCCCGTGATATCGGTATCAAAAGCCTGAAGAAAATGCCTGCCTTTCATCTTGATTATGAACGCCTGGCAGGACAAATCGGAGTGCAGTTTTTTGCCTTTTTCTTTGATGAGAAAAAATTTGGTGAAAGCTTGCCGGGTCAGATCAATTGTTCAATGAATTGGCTGCGTGCTGATATGGAACGTAATGATGATTTGATCATGCCTCTTTTATGGCGTGAACAGTTGGAAAATCCTTTGCAGACATTTGGACTTATGGGTATCGAAGGCGGAGCCTTTATCAATGGTTCAATGCGTATACTGGATGCTTTCTTTCAGCAGGGAATGCGTTTTCTGGGACTCACCTGGAATTATACAAACTGCATAGGCGGCGGTGCTTTGGAGGAAGGCGGGCTCACCGTATTTGGCAGAGAAGTCGTGGCAAGATGCGAGGAATTGGGTATAATAGTCGATGCCGCGCATCTCAACCGCCAAAGCTTCGGTGATTTGCTGCAAACTGTGCAAAAGCCCTTCATCGTTTCGCATACCTGCTGCGATGCAGTTCATCCTCATTTGAGGAATCTTACCGATGAGCAGCTGCGCTGCTTGGCAGACAAAGGCGGTGTGGCAGGCATTACCTTTGCCCGCAAATTCATCGGCGGCGCAGAGAATATGGAAATGCTCGGCAGGCATATTGCTCATGCTGTGAATGTTGCAGGTATTGAGCATATCGGTATCGGCAGCGATTTTGATGGAACCGATCTTGTTTATGGCATTGAAGGAATGCAGGACTGGAAAAAACTTGATGCTTTGCTCGAAAAGCAAGGCTTCAAATCCTCCGCAAGAGAAAAGATATTGGGAGACAATTTCCTGAGAATATTGAAGGAAATTTTACCGCAAGAAGAATAAAAGGAGCTGCTATGAAAGGCTTTGACACACATATACATACCACAGCCTCGGACAGTGCCTGCACGGTGGAGCAGGTGGTGCAGCTTGCCCGTCCCTGCCTGCAGGGCATAGCCATAACCGACCATGACACCGTCGGTGCCTTGGCGGAAGCCGAAAGACTGTCTCAAAAATATGCCTATCCCATTATCCCCGGCATTGAGCTTTCAACTGAAATCAATGGACAGGAGGCACATATTCTCGGCTATTTCATTGATATTCATAATGAACCACTGCTGCAAAAGCTGCAGGAACTTCAGGTTATTCGTCAGAACCGTATCAATGAAATGCTTGCAAGACTTGCGGAATATGATATGCCGCTAAGCCTTGATGAGCTTAATCTTGACGAGGGACAATCAGCAGGCAGACCGCATATAGCCAGAGCGATGGTACGCAAACGCTATGTCAGGGATGAAAAAGAAGCCTTTACAAAATGGCTCTCGGATAATTCTCCCTGTTATGTCGGTAAGGCAAGGCTTGATTCCTTTGAGGCAATTGATCTTATAAAGCAGGCAGGTGGAATTCCCTGTATCGCACATCCAGGTATTGATGTGCCGTTTTCTTCGGTATTGCAATTGATAGATTACGGTCTGCAGGGAATAGAGATATATCATCCCGAGCACAGCTCGGCAGATGAAATCAGCTTCTATAATCTTGCCAAAGAAAAAGGCTTGATATATCTTGGCGGTTCAGATTTTCATGGCACAGGGGATAAATATGTCGGACTGAAATTCACTCCTATGGAGCAGGTGGAAATATTGTATAGAACCGCCAACCGCAGCATATAATAGCATTGAAAACGATTGCGGAGGTTTCTATGGCAAGCGGAGCAGAGCACTTGAAGGATCAGCTGTTGGAATTGAAGGAAGAGAATATAAATCTGCGTATCAGCCGCCGCATTCTGATGAGCTTGCTTGCACAGGAAAGACAGGAGTTCGAAAGAGAAAGAAAGCTACGTGAGGATGAGATAAGAAAGCTCCGTAACCAGAACAGCCGCCTTTTGAAAAGACTGTGGGAACAAAATAAAAGAATTGCACAAAAACAGCTTTGAAGCCTCTTCATTGGCACAGAGCTGTTTTTTGTATACATTGCAAAGCCGCAAAATTTCCTGTTTGTGCAATTTAGGTTTTCGTGTATAATAAGATTATACTTGAAAAACGGAGGGAAACTGATGAAGAAGCTTTTCTTTGCTATGATATTATTTGTTTTGCTGCTGTGCTTTGCTGCCTGCGGCGACACAACACCTGTAATTACTGATATTAATATACTTGATGAAAACGGCACCGAAATCGCTATGGATGAACTGGGTATTGCCCGCAGTGAAAAATGTACTGTTGAAGTTTTTTTCAAGGGCAGCCCTGCCAAAATTTCTTTTTATGCAGTAACAGAGGATGAAAATGGCGAGCTTGATGGAGAGTTTTTAGCATCGGCAGATGTCGGCAGAGGCATTGAGCGTGCGCTTTATGACTGGGAACTGCCTTTTGGTTTTACAGGATATATCTGGGCTGTGCTGGATGAACAGCTGGATGATTTTTCTGAAAACAATTCCCGTGCCATCAGCTCTGTTATGCAGGTGATTGCGCCTTATGTTGTTTTCAGCTGTGAATATAAGGGAGCTTCCCTGCAGGTAATGCTCTATCAGCCTGTGGAAAAAGGTGCACATGGTATCTGGGCAGTCGAAAGCTATAAGGATGCAGCAGGCATTCATCCCTTTGTTTTTGTCGGCAATGAATATATCAAAACTGCACAGGATATGTATGAGCTGGATCAGAATAATTCCAATATTCTGGGCGGCGATCCTGCCTTTATTAATCCGGAGGATGTGGCATTGAACTATCTGAAGGAGGAACTTGATTTTGTTCCCGAAAGCTATGAGCTGCGCAATCAGAATGACAATTCCTATGAATGAGGCAGAAAATGAATAACAAAACCAAAATATATCTGATAAGACATGGCGAAACAGAATATAATGCGGTCAAACGCTTTCAGGGAAGTCTGGATATACCGTTGAATGAGCAGGGTATAGCTCAGAGTATAGCTTTGGCTGAATATCTGCAGGATATCAGCTTTGATGCGATTTATGTTTCAGACCTGCAGAGAACGAAGCAGACAGCGGCTCCTTTGGCAGCACAAAAATCGCTTGAGCTGAATATCGTTCCCGAACTGCGCGAGATCAGCTATGGAGAATGGGAAGGAATGCTGCTTGCGGATATTGCCGAAAAATATCCTGCGGAGATGGCATTATGGCGCGAATCTACTGACAAGCTGCAGATCCCCGGCGGAGAAAGCTTCAAGGCAGCGGCTGTTCGCGCAATGAAGGCTCTGACCGGGATCGCAGAGAAGAATGCAGGCAAAACCATTGCAGTTATCACTCATGGCGGTATTGTCCGTGCCTTGATTTCCGAAATATTGAACTGCAGCTTTCATTCCACATGGGATATCCGTCAGGATAACTGTGCAGTGAATATTCTGGAATTCAGTCAGAACAAGTTCTATATTAACTTGTTGAATTATAATGCTTTTTTATAACATGTTTGCAAAATTCCATTTAAATAGTATTGTATAAATAAAAAAACTGTCTTGAAAAAATGAGTAAAATTATCTTGCAAGACAAAAGGTTTTTATGTATAAT
>JAFSIU010000115.1 GCA_017439615.1 Bacillota bacterium | reverse complement strand
CTTCTTCCATCCAGATCTTGGTGCTATTCTTTGGAGTAATCTTTACTTCGCTCATTGTTTTGCCTCCCAGGTTTTATAGTAGGTTTTGTTTAGTGGAACACTGAAGGGTCAAGTATCTCATCGGGGCTGATGGATACTGCACCACCCAGCAACTCGGCAAAGCATGCAACCATTGCCGCATGCTCCAGATACTCGGAACGCATAAATGCTTCGCTTATGCTGCTTGCCAGAACTACCGCACCGTGATTTGCAAGGAGAGCGGAGTTTCGCTCTTTACCCAAAGCTTTAACAATGTTGGTACCCACTGCCACAGCACCTGCGGGAGCATATTCGGCACATTTAGTCTCACCGCCAAGAGCCAGGGCCTGCTCAGCAAGGGTAAGAGGTATATCTTTACGGGCGCAGGCGAATATTGCAGACCACTTGGGATGGCTGTGGAGGATTACCTGTACCTCGGGACGTGCCTTGTATATTGCCAGATGCATGGGAATCTCAATGGTAGGCTCATACTCGGTCTCAATCAGGTTGCCGTCGATATCGCATACGGCAATATTTTCAGGCTTGAGCTCACGCCAGCTGTAGAAGCTGAATCCCGGTTTTATATTAGGATAGGAATAAATGTAACCGGTTTCAGGATCGCGAATGCTTATGTCACCGGAATCACCGCCGGGAGTGCAGTTGTCTGCGCAGAAACGCATTGCAGAGTTAGCCAACAATTCTTTGTACTCGTACTTAACCCTTTTTTCCATAAATCAATATGTCCTTTCTTGTTTTAGTCTACTTTTGCTGCTGTATGTATAGTTAATAAAGCACGCCGGATTTTTGTTTTGCGTCAAAATCTCATAATCAGATCCGGTTTTTTATAAAAAGTAATGTGAACAGTTTTCTTTGCCACCCTATTAATTCCACGTCTTATGCTATCGGTTTTATATTTCTGCTTATACCTGCATTTTTTATATAATACCGACGATAATAGGTACAGAGCACATAGTGAGTATCTAAGGATTTATTTCTTTATTTTTTAATATTGTAGGCAAATCATAAAAACAAAATTTCGATTAAGAACAACAAACTATGAAGCACTGATCAGCTGATTATTTATGCATTTCCTACTCACCCAATCTGCAAAATATTATATCATTCTCGCAAATCTTGTCAATATAATAACCCATTTTTGATTCTAATCTTCCATAAATAATCAAAAATATTCACTACGCTATTGACTTTCATGTTGGATTGGTGTATAAAAACAACAACAGACTACAGGCACATTAAACACCCCAATCCAAATCAAATCTTACTAAAATGCAGGAGGAAAACATGATCAAAAGGATTATCTCGCTCGTAATAGTTCTTGCTATTGCCTGCACATCTCTCGTTGGCTGCAGCGCTCCCGCTGCTGAGGAATCTGCTCCCGTTGAAGAAGCCGTTGCCGAAGAAGCTGCTGAAGAGGCTGCTGAAGAGGCTGGTTCCGGCAAGGTATTTGGCTTTGTTTCCAAGACCACTGCAGACCCCATGTTTATAGGTACCTATGACGGCTTTGCAGAGGCTTGTGCAGAGCTGGGCATCGAGGCTATCTATCGTGGCACCGATGACGCTTCTGCCGAGAAGGAAATCGAGATCATCAATCAGTTCATCTCTCAGGGCGTTGATGGCATTGCCGTTATCGCCGCTGACTACGATGCTCTTGAGGCTGTTCTGCAGCAGGCTATGGACGCCGGCATCCCCGTCGTTTCTGTTGACTCCGCTGCTAACCCCGCTTCCCGTATGACCCACGTCGACTTCTGCAACACCGTAACTCTGGGCCGCAAGATGTTCCAGTCTGCTGCCAAGGCTTGCGATTACAAGGGCCAGGTTGCTGTTCTGAGCGGCGACCCCCGCGTTGCAGTATTTGCCGACTTTGAGCAGGGCATCCGTCTCGAG
>JAFSIU010000114.1 GCA_017439615.1 Bacillota bacterium | reverse complement strand
TCCGTTTGCGCAATATCCCGACACCGCAGTATTCCGCCATGCAAACAACAGAAAATGGTTTGCAGTTGTCATTGCTGTTCAGAAAAACAAGCTTGGCTTGAGCGGAGAGGGAATAATTGATATCATTAACCTCAAATGCAGCCCGATTCTCAGCGGTTCCCTGCGCAGCGAAGCGGGCTTCTTCCCTGCATACCATATGAACAAAACAAACTGGATTTCTGCCGCTCTTGACGGCAGCGCGGACAGCCAAAAAATCAAATGGCTTCTTGATTTAAGTTATGATTTGACCGCAAAAAAGATAAAAAAGAGGTGTCCCTGATGTTTGCAATGCTGGTTGGAATGGCAACATATTTTATGGCAGTAGGCTTTATTATTGTTGAAAAAACAGTTATTACCGCCGTTTTGTTTGCTTTAGCCAGAAAGCGCGGCATGAATGCCGTTCGGTGGGCAATCGCAGGGTTTTTGCTGGATTTCTGGGCGCTTTTATTCTATCTTTGGGTCAGACACAAAACCAAAAACCGCAAATGCTCAAACTGCAGCGAACACCTTGATGAAAATGCAAAATTCTGTCCCCGCTGCGGCAATTCTTCGGAAAAACCCGATGACGGCAAGCTCGTAATGCGTTTTGTTCTGGGCGTTGTGATTGCAATTGCCGCTTTTTCGGTTATCGGCGGAATACTTTCGGCATTAATCGGCTGAGCTGAGGAGGTTAAAAAAATCAGTCTTGTTGTTAAGGCAAAAGAATTTCTCTCTCGCCCCTTTTATCTGCAAAATTAAGGAGCTGCCTCACTTCTTTAGTGAGACAGCTCCCCCCTGTTTTACAGTACCGTTGACACCGCAAACATCGGCAGAGTTTTTGTAAATATTCCGTCAAAATCCGACAGAGGAAGCGGATTTTTTCCTTTTCCGATTTCAACTGTGTATGCGGGTCTGTTAAAATATCCGATAAACCAATCCTTGAAGCCTCCGTGAGAAGCAAGCCCCGTGTTATCAACAAGCCTGTAGCCGCTTGCCGCCGCAAGTATTTTTGCAATGGTCTCGCTTCTGGGCGGTATGCTGTCTCCGTATTGCCAAAAGATTTCTTCACCCTGGCTGTGCAGCGCCAGAGCCATTGCAGGCTTTCTCATTTTTGAAAGATTAACTATCGCCTTGCTTTCGGGCTCACTTTCGGGCATGGGCCCTCCGTATCTTCTCGGAGACGGACCGAGAATACCGCTTTCAATTTCAATTTGGCGCAGAATATCCCAGCCTGCATCAAAATTATGGTTGATGTCAACTCCCCTTGCGTTTGCATTCCACAGCTCGGAGGAAGCGGCAGAAAGCTCGCTGACAAGCGATGCATATCCGCATGCAGCAGAGGCCCCCTCAATTGCAATCTGCACTCCGTCAGGGTTGACACAGGGAACGATGATGATTTCCTGTGCAATTCTGTAAGTATCTATGCCCCATATCGGGGTTTTGTTTGCCTTTGAGCGAAGAATAAGCTCTGCCCAGCGAAGCGCAAGCAGGCAGGTCAGCCATTCCTGCCCGTGAAATCCCGCCGCAATAAGAAGCGGATTTTTGCTTCTGCCGATGCTCAGCGAATAAATCTCCCTTGAGCAGAGAGACCTGCCGATTATCCCCACATTCAGAAAAGGATAGGCTTTTTTTAACGAAAAAATCATATTTCTTTGATTTTCATCTGTCATTACCGTTGGCTTTGTGATATAATCCATAGTATATTCCCCCAAATGTGTTATATAAAATATATATTCAGAAAACGTAAATATAAAACCAAGGAGACATTTATGGAAATTTTCGAAAAAACCGTAAAGAAAAATTATGTTTATGAAGGCAAAATAATCAACGTTCGCCGAGACGATGCCGAGGTTATGAGCGGCAGAATTGCAATCAGAGAGGTTGTTGAGCATAACGGAGGG
>JAFSIU010000001.1 GCA_017439615.1 Bacillota bacterium | reverse complement strand
TGCCAATTCCAAGCCAGAGCTTGTTCATACTCTGAATGGCTCCGGTGTTGCTGTCGGCCGCACAGTTGCAGCAATTTTGGAAAACTATCAGCAGGCTGACGGCTCTGTCAAGGTTCCTGAAGTACTCATTCCCTATATGGGCTGCGAATATATCAAATAATTTCAGTTGAAGCATATGGCACTTCCTGCACGGAAGTGCCATATGCTTATAATTTTGAAATAGCATAAAAACACGGGGATAAGCAGTGGGTTGCAGGACGCAATATATTGTGTTTAAAAATTCGCTGTGATAAAATAATTTATTATGGATATATTTATATCCCGGGATAAGAAACGGAGGAGATTTTATGAAAAAACGCAGTCTGATTTTTGTCTTGATTACTCTTTGTCTTGCCTTATTGCCTGTCGCAGCTTTTGCCGCAGACGGTCAGCTCACCCGTGCAGAGCTTGCAGAGATGGTTTATAACAAATTCTTACCGGAAGCATCAGGTGTTCTGCCTGAATTCAGTGATATTGCAGGCTGCACATCCGAACAGCAGCAGGCTATCAGGGTTATGGCAGCAAACGGTGTGATCTCCGGCAGCAAGGAGGGCGTTTTTGATCCCTATGGAGTTGCCAATCGCGGAATGGCTGCCATAATCATCTGGCGTATGTATGGCAATGCTCCTGCTGATGCGCAGACAATTTTCAATGATGCAGCAGGTACACCCTTTGCTCCTGCCATTGATTATCTTGCTGCCAATGGAATACTCCTTGCAACCGATGCTATAGACGGCGGCTTCAAGCCCTTTGAACCTGCTTCTGTTGTTGATGTCAGTACTTGGCTCAGCCGTATAAATACAGGCAATGAGAATAATGGAGATAATGATACCGAAGTCGGTGTTGCCGATGATGAAAACGCAGGTAATAATGAAACTCCCGAGGATGAGAATATCGATGATGAAAAGATAAATGATGGAAATGCCGCTGATGCAGACGATACCAATACTGATGCACCCGTAACTGAAAGCAGAGTATATATCGCTTCCGATTGGGCGCAGTGGGAAGTGGCATATGCAGACAAGCTTGGTTTGATGCCTGAAAGCTTTTATGACAAGGATCTTACACAGAATATCACAAGAGCAGAATTTGCTGCCGTAGCTGTGAAAGTCTATGAGGCATTGGCAGGAACTCCTGCACTCCCCGCAGTAGTTCATCCTTTCACCGATACCAATGATATTGAAGTTCTCAAAGCATATAATGTTGGCATCACAAACGGTACCGGCGATGGCACTGTTTATGAACCTGATTCCATTCTCAACCGTGAGCAGCTCGCAACTATGCTTACACGCGTTTTCAAGAGAGTTACAATTCCCGGATGGACTCTGGCAACTGATGCACAGTTCGAGCTTCCCTATGAAATGCCGGCACTTTTTGCAGATGATGCCGATATCTCCGGTTGGGCAAGAGACAGTGTTTATTTTATGGCTGCAAATAATATTGTCGGCGGTGTAGGTGAAAACCGCTATGCTCCGAAAAATACAACTACTGAGGAAGAGGCTATCGGTTATGCCAATGCTACACGAGAGCAGGCACTTTTGATTGCTGTGAGAATGGTGGAGAATCTCGGCAAATAAGAGTCTTTGAGACAATTTGTAATATTGTAATTTACAGTGTATTATGAAAAATCAATCAAACATCAAAAACAGGGGCAGGTTATTGCAGCCCCTGTTTTGATGTTATAATACATTATCGCTTATACGAATATGTTTTTTGTGTTTGCCGAGATTCAAGATTATAGTCTTGCTTACTTTTTTAATTTTCCGCCTGCGGCTGTGATTGCCGCTTTGGCAAGTATTTCTGTGGGGTCGACTGTGGGGAGCTTGATTTCGGGATTCAAAAAGGCGATGGGCAGCTCGGTGCAGGCGAGAATAAGCACCTCGGCACCTTCTTCAGCAATCAGCCTTTGCCCCATAGCATTGATTTCATCAATACAGGTGCAAGGTTTACCCGCCTTGACACAGTCATAGATTATGCTCATCACAAGCTGCTGCTCAGCTTCATTGGGGTAGATGGGGAGGATATCCTGCTCTTTCAGTGCTTCGTCATAAATACCGCTTCTGACAGTGCCTGCAGATGAAAGCACGGCGGCTTTTTTGATGTCTTTTGCTTTTAAGAATGCGGCGGTTTCGCGCGGCATATGCAGCAGAGGAATGTCAATGGCAGCTTGTATGCCCTCCCAGAAAAAATGTGCGGTGTTGCAGCTCATGGTGAGCAAATCTGCTCCCATTGACTGCAGCTTCTGTGCACTTTTGATGAGCTCGGGCAGCGGGCTTTCGCCATTGCCCAAAATTGCAGATGTTCTGTCGGGAATGGCTGTGTTGCAGTCCACATAGATTTGATTATATTCCTGATCTTTTGCGGCATCGGTCAGACGGATGATTTTCTCCATCAGGTCGCAGGTGGCAAGCGGTCCCATGCCGCCGATGATTCCGATTGATTTTTTCATATTCTTCACCCCTTGGCTTGATTATAACAAAAAATTCTTGATTTGACTATGAATAATCAGAAAAAGAAGCGAATTACGGGATATAGTGAAGAGTGGACAGTGAAGGGGTAATAAGAAAAAAATACAAGTTTCATTGGAAACTTGTATTTTTTGGTGCCGAAGGTGGGGGTCGAACCCACACGGTATCGCTACCACCGGATTTTGAGTCCGGCACGTCTGCCAATTCCATCACTTCGGCATATTCAATTAGCGAAATATATTCTATACAATTTCAGCAGAAAAATCAAGTCCTTTTTTGATATTTTTTGAAAAATTTATCAAGGAATTTTTGCTGTTATATAGAATATATAATTTTAAGCTTTTTTATGACAAAATCTGCGTGCTTGTGATTTGCATTTTGAGCAAAGGAGGGGCATCGTGAGCGAAATTGATGAAGCTTTATTGATTGAGCGCTGCAAAGAAGGCGATGACGAGGCCTTCTCGCTTTTGATAGACAGATATCAGCAAAAGGTTTATAACACGGCATTTCGCATGATGGGGAACTATCATGATGCTTCGGATTGCGCACAAGAGGTTTTTCTGCGTATTTTCCGTTCCATCAGGAGCTTTCGAGGGGAGAGCTCTTTTTCGACCTGGGTTTATCATATCACGGTGAATGTATGCAAGGACGAGCTGCGCAGCAGGCAGCGGCATATAGAGGATTCCATTGACGAGATGCTGCAGACCCCTGACGGTGAGCGGCACAAGGAAATCGCATCTGACAGCCCTGAGCCTTCGGAGGTTTATGAACGCACGGAGATGATGGAACGCCTGCAGGAGCTTATCAATGAACTGGAACCGAATTACAGAATGATTCTGCTGATGCGCGAGCATGATGAAATGTCCTATCAGGAGATCGCAGATATGCTCGGTCTCTCAATCGGCACGGTGAAATCGCGTATAAACAGGGCAAGAATTGCCCTTCGCAAAAAAATTATTGCCGATGGTAAACTTTTTGCGATGATTGAGCGTCTATATGATATAGAAAATAAAGGAAAGGACGGTGGCATGAGTGAACTGCTTGGAATTTAAAGAACAAATTTTTGCATATCTTGACAATGAGCTGGACAGCAATGCTGCCCGTCAATTCCGTGCGCATATGGCGGGCTGTGCCGCCTGCCGCGAAGAAGTCAGCCAATATGAGCTGATGCAGCAGGCTGTTCATGATCTTCCCGAAAGAGAATGCCCCGAAGAGCTTTCCTTGAAAATACGCGCTGCTATTGAGGCAGAGAAGAATAAGCAAAAAATCATTCCTCTTTATAAAAAGCCATGGATGAAATATATCGCTGCAGCGGCTGCCTTTATGCTGGTGGTCGGCGGCGGCTCGATCATTTTCAATGCAATGTTTGCTGCCAATTCTGCAGCACCTGAGAGTATGAAATCGCAAGGCACTGCAGATTATGTCATTATGGCGGATAAAGATATTTCCGAGAGTGAAAGCGCGAATGATGCCGCAACAGGCTTGTTCTCGACAGCTTATTCTGACAGCAGTGCGGATGAAATACAGATACCTGAAGCTGAAAGCAAGCATAATGTATTGACAAGCAATGAGCCTCAGACGCCGATGGCGCCTGACTCTGCCGAACCTGAGTCTGTGCAGCAGGTTTCTCCCAGCCCTGCCGAAACAGAGCTTTCTCAGCCTCTTAATGAGCCCGGTGCTCCTATGCCTCAGCCTCCTGCCGAGACTGTGCCTGCTTCAACCAAAGAGGAATTGAAAAGAGCGAAGGCTGTGGCAAATGTGCGCTTGCTGGTCAAAAATGAAGAAATGGCCAGACAGGAACTTGCCCAAATTGCTAAAAATCTTAAATGTGCGGCAGAGATCAATGAAGACGGTCTTTTCTGTATTGAACTGAAGCTTTTGGATTATGATGCAGCATATAAGGCTATCAGTGAAATGCAGCAGCTGGTCGAAATTGAGAAATTCATCAGCAGGGATAAGATCGGCGATATCGAATATACTATATTGCGTATTTTCTGCGAGACCTCCGCAAAATAGAAGCTGCAGACATTTATGCAAATATTTTTGAGAAATCTGGAAGTGTGTTATGAAAAAAGAACAAAATAAAAAAGGCATCGTTGCCCTTTTGAGTACTTTTATGCTGGCTGCCATGGCAGGTGCTCTTGTGATCAATATTATGGTGATCGTGGATATGCTTTCTCCCAAGCTGATGTGGCTGGGACTTGCATTGGTTTCGCTTTCTTCTGTGGCGATCAATGTTTCCTCCGTTTCCAAGCGCAAACGCAAGGATGAGGATAATATTGCTACCATCTCCAAGCCCTTTGCAGTTGGCTTGGTAACTCTTGCCTGCGCCTGGGCGTTGAGCCTGATTCTGGCACTTGTGCTTTAATGAAAGAATGAAAACAGCTCCTGTCGTAAGACGGGGCATCATAAGACAGTTGCAAACGGCACAACCCAGAAGGGTTGTGCCGTTTAAAAATCGGCAAAAGCCGATTTTGCGAATGTAGGAATTAATTGGTTTGAAAAGGAGTAACTGAAGAAAGCAACCAAAACAGCCTCGGACAAAAAGCGTTTGAAGGGGGTT
>JAFSIU010000113.1 GCA_017439615.1 Bacillota bacterium | reverse complement strand
GGGGGGGGATTGCGAACCCCTTAGGCCCCCTTGCAACCCCCTAACCCCCTTCAAACGCTTTTTGTCCGAGGCTGTTAGGGTTGCTTTCTTAATCTGCTTCTTTTCAAACCAATTAATTTCTACATTCGTAAAATCGGCTTTTGCCGATTTTTAAACGGCACAACCTCTTTGGGTTGTGCCGTTTGTAACTGTCTTATGATGCCTTGTCTTATGGAGCAGGCTTTTTTATGTATATTATTTTTCGAGGATTTCGCGCAGCTTTTTGATCTGCGCATCGATGGAAAGATCACATTCTGCTTCCTTGTTGATCTTGTCGCAGGAATGCAGCACTGTGGTGTGATCTCTGCCGCCGAATTCGCGTCCGATCTTGGGCAGGGAAACATCCAAGAGCTCGCGGCACAGATACATGGCGATCTGTCGGGGATAGACGATGCTGCGTTCTCTCTTCTGGGATTTGAGCTCGTCCACAGAAACCTTATAAAAATCAGCGACGGTTTTCTGAATGCTGTCAATGGAAAGCGGAGCCTTGCGGAAGCTGGGCAGAATATCTTTAAGCTCTTCGGCTGCAATTTCAACGGTGATATCTTCGCTCTTCATCTGATTGAGCATGCAGTAATAGATGATTTTGTTGAGCGCGCCCTCGAGCTCACGAACATTTGATTTTATGTTTTCTGCGATGAATTCCAAAACCTCGAAGGGAATGGTGATATTCTCATTGGCGGCCTTATGCTGCAGAATGGCGATTCTTGTTTCCATATCAGGCATTTGCATATCGGTTGCCAGACCCCAGCGGAAGCGGCTGCGCAGGCGGTCGTCGAGATTATTGATGTCCTCGGGCTTGCGGTCGGAGGTGATGACGATTTGCTTGCCTGCCTCATGCAGAGCATTGAAGGTATGGAAGAATTCCTCCTGAGTTTCGATCTTGTTGGAGAGGAATTGAATGTCGTCGATGAGCAGCACATCGGCATTACGATAGCGAGCCTTCATGGCATTGACCTGACCTGTTCTGACCAGCGCAATGAATTCATTGGTGAAGCTTTCGGTAGTAACATAAACAACCTTGGCATGAGGCTTGGTCTGCTGCACGGTCTGACCGATGGCATGCATAAGATGCGTTTTACCAAGACCGCTGCCTCCGTAAATGAAAAGCGGATTGTAGCTGGAAGGGTTTTCCGCAACTGCCAATGCTGCTGCATGGGAAAAGCGGTTGGATTTGCCGACAACAAAGGTATCGAAGGTGTAGCGGGGATTGAAGGAAAATCCGTCGGCGGTTTTGGTCGCTGCCTTGCGTATCTCCTGATCAAGCAGGGTGTCTTCGGTGATGAAAACAGGCTCCAGCTTTTCGCCGGCGATTTCCTTCAGGCAGCCTGCGATCATTTGTCCGAATTTGCTTTCCATATATGCGGCAGCCGTGTCATTGGGCACGACGATAAAAACCTTTTTGCCATCCCTGCGAACCTCTGAAACGGTGCCGAACCAACGGGTGAAGCTGCCCTCATTGATGTCTTCGCGTATCAGGTCAAGAACCTGCGGCCATAATTTTTCCATAATATGCTCCTCAAATTGTATTTATCCACAGCGCGAGCGGTTTTGAAGCAAAAAATCGCCCCCCACGCTGAAATAAGACAAAAAAAACTACTTAACCTGCCACTTTTGTGGAAAAGTTAAATGCAGGTATTATAATAGCAGATTTTTTCCACAATTACAATAGTATTTTTATAAATTTTTGTATATTCTTTTACCCGGAAACAATTCTGCAGGGTTTTCAACAAACAGATGTGCAAAACTATTTTATGCATTATAGCAGGCGGTTTGCCGTTGATGTTTGTTTGGGCACCTTATCAAAAGGAGACTGTTCCTTGCTTCTTGCAGGGATTGAGGGTTTTCCACAGGTATTGTGGAAAACCCTCGGTATTTAGAGAAAAAAAGCACTGAAATAAACGTCCCTTTTTACTTTTGGACTGACGGTATCCAACTCCGGCAGTTTCACTAAACATTGATACGAACAGAAAAATATGATAATATGAACTGAAAGATAAATAAGAATTTGACGAAGGAGGGGGATTCTATGAAAGAAAAGAAAAAGATTACATTAGGCACAGTTGTAGCAACTTCAATTGGCGCAATTTTTTGGATTATAGTTTCTTGCTGTTACTTTGAAAAACTTGCTAATACTACAGCACTCATTTTGATGATGGGCTTCCTGGGCGCAGGTAACAACCTCCATGGTCGGTATAATCGTTTCCGTGGCTGTTGCTGTTGAGGAATCTCTGAAGTAAGAGTCCAAAACCTGCGGTTTTGACCTCTAAAAGTTCGGACTAAGCATATCATAATAAATCAAAGAAAATATTTCTCCCTTCCCTTGAAGTATTCGCACAAATATGATATCATTTGCAACAGATGCATATGCCTCTACACAAAATACCCCAAAATTTATGCATGAGGTATGTGCAATTTCATTACTAGGAGGGTAACAACATGGCAGGTTGCGGCGGTTTTAGATTGGAAATGGATAGTGCTTCCCAGGCAGAAAAAGTACTCCCCGTTGTCCAAGCTTGTTTTGAAAATATCGAAGCATACTCCGAAGAAATTATTCTTGATGATAACATTATCGAAGTAGACTTCGAAATTGGTCTCGATGCTGACGAGTATGACGATGTTTATTGCTCTTTGGGTGAAATGCCCCAAAAAGTAGCTCACGCTTTCCCGAATTACAATTTCTACTGCGTTGAACAAACTGATTCTTATGGTGTTGCAGCCAATTCTGAAGCAACTATGAAAAACGGAGTATTTGTATGCATCTCTGGTGATTCCGATGGAAATTTTGCTAAAAAAATAACTGGCCATTACACCGATGGCGAGATGGTTTTTGTCGAAGAAAACATCGATATCGACGAAATGATGCAGACTTTGTTTGATGAAGAATAATGCCAAGACAGGGAGCCGTTCGGGGCTCCCTGTTACTTTTATCCTTCCAAAAACCTCCTTCCGTCACTTTAACGAAGGGAGGTTGTTTATTGCCTGAATCAGTCCAAAAGGTAATTGGGAGAAATAAACTCTCCTGTTGACAAATGGGACTGCTTTAGTATATAATTCTTCTGCTGTAATCATTTACAGGCTTTTTTGTCTGTATGTAATAAAGGAGGATTAAAATGAAACGCACCTATCAGCCCAAAAGAAGAGTGCACAAGAGAGTTCATGGCTTCTTGTCCAGAATGAGCACCAAAAATGGTCAAAAGGTTTTGAAGAGAAGACGCGCAAAGGGCAGAAAAAGACTTAGCGCTTAATTCGGGAATCGTATGCTTGCCAAAAAGTTCAGGCTTAAGGAGAGAGGCGATTTTCGCAGGATTTACCAAAGGGGTAGGTCATTGGCTTGCCCCTATTTTGTTGTGTATTATCGCAGCTCCCGCAGTCCCGAACCCCGTCTGGGCTTCTCTGTGTCCAAGAAATTGGGCAATGCGGTAACAAGAAACAGGCAAAGACGCCGTCTTGCCGAGCTCTGCCGCTTGAATCTGGAGCTTTTTGCTCCCAATCGCGATTATGTTTTCATAATCCGCAATCAGATGAAAAGGGCCACTTATTCTCAGCTCGAAGCAGCTCTGCATAAGACTATGGCTCAGCTGGGAGGCAAGTCATGAAATATCTGCTTTTGCTTCCTATCCGTTTTTATCAGAAATTCATTTCCCCGCTGCTGGGACCGCACTGCCGTTATACTCCCACTTGCTCGCAATATGCCTATGAGGCTATATCAAAATACGGCTTTTTCAAGGGCGGCTGGCTGGCAGCAAAGCGTATTCTGCGCTGTCATCCCTGGCATGAGGGCGGATATGATCCCGTGCCTTAAGCGGCTGCCGTTTGCCGCAGAAGAATGCTGAAAATGTCAGATTTCTTTATTGAATCAAACGGCTTATATCAGTGAAAACCTAAGGAGGTTGTTTAATTGAACAGTTTTATGCTTATGCTTGGTCGTGCTGCCTATGTTGAGCCGGGCACTTCGACAAATCCCATCGTTATCTTTCTGAACAAGGTTCTCGAATGGCTCTTCGATGTTACCGAGATGATCAATCTGCCCAGCTATGCTCTGGCACTTCTCATCTTCACCATCATCATCAAGGTTCTGCTTTATCCCTTGGCTGTCAAGCAGATGCGCTCCACCCGCGATATACAGAAGCTTCAGCCCAAGATCAAAGCCCTGCAGGAAAAATATAAGAACAATCCCCAGAAAATGCAGGAAGCTCAGATGAAGCTTTACAGAGATATGAATATCAGCCCCATGGCAGGCTGCCTGCCCTTGCTGGTTCAGCTGCCCATCATCTGGTTCCTGTTCTCCTCCATCAGAAATTTCGTTCCCGCAAACCCCGAGTTTTATAACTTCTTCTGGATCTCCGATCTTTCCATGCCCGACAGCACCATTTTCCTGCCCCTGCTGGTCGCTGCATCCACCTTTATTCAGCAGTTCATTTCCACCACCAACAGACAGGATCCCACTCAGAAATCCATGCTCATCATTATGCCCATCATGATCGGTTTCTTCTGCCGCAGCTTCCCTGCCGCAGTTGCTCTTTACTGGATTTTCTACGGTCTGCTTTCCGGCATTCAGCAATTCATCATCAATGCCAAGGGCAAGCGTGAGGATGCAAAGCAGGCTGCTATCGAAGCTGAGCAGGAAAGAATCCTTGCCGAAGAAAAGGCTGCTGCCAAAGCTGCCAAGGCTCAGAACAAAAAGCCTGCCGCAAATCACAAGCAGCATAAGCCTGCCAAGACCGAAAGCAATGAAGAAGTTATCGATTTCTCCGATGAAGCGATCGAGGCTTTGGAAAATCAGATCGCAGAGCTCGACAAAAAATGGGCCCCTCCCGGCTCCGAGCTTGCAATTCAGCTGGCAGATCTCGAAGATGCACTGAGAAAAGCTCAGGAAGCAAAGGCCGCTGCAGAACGCCATGCTTTGGAAGAAGCAGAAGCTGCAGTTGAAAACATGACAGAGAAATAATTTACCGGAAAAGAGGTTTTGAAATATGAAACAGTTTTTTGAAGCCACCGGCAAAAGCATCGAAGAAGCTATCGATGCTGCAATGCTGCTCGCCGGTGATGTCAGCAATTATGATGTGGATGTCGAAGTTCTTGACAGCGGCAGCAAAGGCTTTTTAGGCATCGGCAGCAAGCCTGCCAGAGTCAGAATTTCCTTTGAAGACGGCAAGCCCGAACCCAAGCCCGTCAAGGAATTCAAGCCCAAACAAATCAAGCCCATCGAATTTGATGTCAAGGATGCCAAGCCTGTTCCCCGTAAGGAAGCCAAGATCCGTCCTGCAGAGCCCGCTCCCAAAAAAGCAGCTCCCAAAAAGGAAAAAGGCGAGAGAAAAGCAGATTTCTCAGCAGTTTCCGTTAAAAAGTCTGAGGCTCCCGAAGCAAAACCCGTTGTCAAGGTCGATCTCGCCCGCCTGAATCCCGAAGTCAAGGATGAGGCAAGTGTAACAGAAACCGAAAAGAAAGCCGCAGCTGCAGCTTTGGAATTCTTGCAGGGTGTTTATGCCAAAATGGAGCTTGCTCCCGAGGTCAAAGTTACCTACACCACCGAGACCATCAATATCTTCTTCTCCGGCAAAAGTCTCGGCGCTCTTATCGGCCGCCGCGGTGAGACCCTCAATGCCTTGCAGTATCTCACCAATCTGGTCGTCAACCGCCAGCTCGAAGGCGAGCATGTTCGCATCGTGCTCGATGTTGAAGGCTATCGCGAAGAAAGAGAAGAAACTCTTATTGCCTATGCAGGCAGAATGGCGGAAAAATGCGTCAAATCCGGCCGCAAGGTTGAGCTTGACCCCATGAATCCCCACGAACGCCGCATCGTGCATATCGCACTCGAGGCAGATGACCGCGTAGAAACTCTCAGCTATGGCAGCGAGCCCTTCCGCAAGGTCGTCATCACTCCCAAGCACAAAAAGGTCAGAAAATAATCGACCATAAATTATTTATAAAAAAGACCATATCCTGTTATGGAGTGGCATCATAAGACAGTTGCAAACGGCATTACCCTTTCAGGTAATGCCGTTTTAAAATCGGCAAAAGCCGATTTTACGAATGTAGAAATTAATTGGTTTGAAAAGAAGCAGCTTAAGAAAGCAACCCTAACAGCCTCGGACAAAAAGCGTTTGAAGGGGGTTAGGGGGTTGCAAGGGGGCCTAAGGGGTTCGCAATCCCCCCTGGCCCCCTGCAAAAACAAATATAAACCTGACTCTTTTATAAAAAATAACTGTAAAAACGAAACCAATATTCTAAACCACTAAACCCTGCATCAAATATCTGATACAGGGTTTAGTGCATAAGAATAACTGTTTTACGAGCACCGAACTTAAGGATACGGTCTTTTGTTTTATTCAATATTTTCAGCTTTTCTGTTTGGCAGAGATCTCATTCCAGAGAGTGAAGCCGAGTATCAGCAGTCCGCCTGCTATCTGCCAGGCTGTCATGCTTTCACCCAATACGGTAACAGAGACCAGCACCGCTACCAGCGGGTCTATGTAGCTGAGAATGGCAGCCTTTTGTCCGGGCAGCTCCTTCAATGCGGAAAAATACATGCAATATGTGATGCCCGTATGCACAATGCCGACGATCAGCAGATTTATCCAGCCTGTGCCGTTCATATTATGCAATGTGCTGCCTGTTGTCAGTGCCACATAGGGAAGAAGAATGATGACAGCGGCAACAAACTGCAGAAAGGTTCTGTGAATACCCTCAACATTTTTGATAAATTTGTTCAGCAGCATAACCGTGGCATAAAAAACCGCAGCACCCAGACCGAAGCAAATTCCGATGAGGTGGCTGCCTCCGCCCATATCGCCGATGCCTGTGATCATCACAAGTCCCGCCGTGGACATAACAAAGCATAATATCTGTTTTTTGGTCAGCTTTTCCTTGAAAAGGAAGGGACAGACCACGGTTACGATAACAGGAGCAAAATAATAGCTCAAGGTAGCAACGGAAACTGTGGTATATTTATATGCCTCAAAAAGCAAAATCCAGTTTATGCCCATTGCCATACCCGAGGCAAGCAGCAGAGGGATTTCCTTTTTCAGTTTTGTAAAGGGAATTTTCTGTCCGCTGATGAGCAAAAACGCCCCGACCAGAACAGTTGCCATCACAGCTCGGTAAAGAGCCAATTCGCCCGAGGAAACGGGAATGTTTCGCACAAAAGGCCCCAATGTACCGAATATGGCCATTGATGCGATCAATAAAAATCGCGGGTCCATAGCTTTTTTCATAAACAAGCCTCGCAGTCTGCTTTTCAGCAAAGAAATCGATGCGCAAAATTATAGCACCGTTCCAATGGTGCGTCAACTGTTCGCAGGCTTAATTACTCAGGCTTCGGTTTGCTTATGTTATGAAAAATTATTCATTTTGGTTGGCAGCTTCGATGCTTTCTGCATCAAAGCTGCTTTCCGCCTCGTGCAGCGGCAGCTGCTCCTGCAGATCGTTTGCACCTGCCGAAAGATAATCTGCGGCAGCGGCAAGCGCTTCGCGGTTCATATCCTCGCCCTTGTCGATCTCATTGACAACGGCATTGATGAGCTCAAGCTGCTCGGGCGGCAGAAAATGTCCGAAATTCTGCAAAAGCTCTCTCAATTGTCCTGTGTTTTCTATATGAAACATTGATAAAATTCCTTGCAGCATTTTTTTCCGCCTTTCTGTTATTCTGTTTTTCTGCGCCACGGTGCGGCGGCATTGTTGATTTCCGACCAGCTGGGATAATTACGAAAGCTTCCGGGGCAGGGCCTTGGACAGTTTTCACAGCCCGATTGCGGCTCCTCGGCATAAAGCTGCTGCGCCTTTTGCCGCAAATTGCTTTTTCTTCTGCTGCCTGCCTGTGTCTGATTTGTGCTGCGGCCTTGTGTTTGCTGCGGTGAAGAAAAAGGCTGCTGCCTGCTTGTTTCATTATATGCAGCATTTGTCTGCGGCGGCGTCTGCGGACGACTGTTGTTGAAGGCCTGCCCTGCAGAGGGATTGCTTTGATTGTTCGCATTGCTCTGATTGTTTTGCGGAGCAGCATTGCTGCCTTGTGGCTTGAGCTTGGAAAGTATATTTATCAGATCAGCAGGATTGGCAGAGGCATTTCCTGCTGCATTTCCGCCTGAATTGGCAGAGCCGTTGCTGCTGCCGCTCATTGCCGAAAGTGCTGAAAGAGCGGCCATTGGATCGTTTTTGTTTTGTGCCAGACCTGCAAGCGCTGTCAAAGCTCCCAGCGGATTGTTGATTCCATTCATCCCATTTCCTCCCTGCGGCGCAGCAATGCCTCCCAAAAGCTCCTGCGCTGAGATATCCTTTTTATCCAGCCATCTTTGACCGAGATTCCCCAGCCGCAGTCCACCGCGTCTGTAATTATCCTGATGTGAGGCAAAAGTCCTGCCCTTTCCCTTTTGCATAAAAATCCCTTTTTTCATTGCATTATATGCCGCCACAACAGCCATTGTTCCTTGAATTTTTTTGGCAAACAATTTCTTCGCTTCCCAACCCGCAAAATCAGCGAACATAAATCTGCGACAGCACGAATGGTGAAAATATAAATGTTTTTATAAAAAGGTCTTGAGAGCGAATGTAGCAAAGAAGAAAAAGAAGCAGAATGGGAAAGCTTGGGCAAAAGTGGGCAAGCCTTTCTTTTTTGCAAGTCCC
>JAFSIU010000112.1 GCA_017439615.1 Bacillota bacterium | reverse complement strand
TGATGCCATGCTTTTTTTCGTATTTCAGCTGATCTGCCATATTCAGCAAATCATTGATCTCCTGAGAGCTTAAATCCATCAATTTCAATAAATGTTTCATTTTGCAAGTTCCTCCTTTATTATCTCAACTGCTTTTTTTAGCTGCTCCCATTCGATATTGAGAGGAGGCAGCAGACGCAGCTTCTCATGTGCGGTCAAAACCAAAACTCCACGCTGTATGCAGGCACTGACCAGCTCCTGCACGGGGCGCTCGGTTTCGATGCCGAGCATCAGACCTAAGCCGCTGACAGATTTTACACCTTTTGAGCCTGTCAATTCGCCTGTGATATATGTACCCTTTTTGGTAACCTCCTGCAGGAGCTTCTCATCAATACGTTCCACAATGGAGCAGGCAGCGGCACAAGCAATGGGATTACCGCCGAAGGTGGAGCCATGGGAGCCGGCAGAAAGCGCATTCTGTGTCTTGAGATTGAACAGTGTGGCACCTATCGGCAGACCGCCGCCCAAGCCTTTGGCGGTGGTAACGATATCGGGCTGCAAGCCATAATGCATATAAGCAAAATATTCACCTGTTCTGCCATTGCCGGACTGTACCTCATCACAGATGAGCAAAATATCCTTATCCTTGATGAGAGACTGCACTTCGGCAACAAATTGCTTGTCGAGAGCACGCACTCCGCCCTCGCCCTGTACTATTTCCATCATAACGGCGCAGACGGGATATTCCTCAATGAATTTCTTCATCTCGGCAATATCAAAGGCATCGGCATATAAAAAGCCTTCGACAAAGGGATCGAATTCTTTATGGAAGCTGTCCTGCCCTGTTGCTGTCAGAGTCAGCAAGGTGCGGCCGTGAAAGCTGTTTTTGAGAGTGATGATATAATGTCTGCCGGGGCCGTATTGCAAATAGCTGTAACGGCGGGCAGCTTTGATGGCACATTCATTGGCCTCGGCACCCGAATTGGAAAGGAAGACCTTGTAAGCACCCGTTTTCTTGCAGAGCAGCTCTGCCAGACGGGAGCAGGGCTCGGTATAAAAAAGATTGGAGGCGTGCTGAATCTTGGCTGCCTGATTGGATATCGCCTGCTGCCATTCCTTGTCGGCGAAGCCGAAGGCATTGACACCGATGCCGGAGGTCATATCGATATATTCCCTGCCTGTTTCATCATAGGCCAGCGCGCCCTTGCCGCTGACGAGGGCAAGCGGATTGCGCTTATATGTACCGGCGATATATTTTTTGTCGCGTTCTTTGATATCTATTGCCATAGGAAAACTCTCCTTTCACAAAAACTAAAAACCTATATAAACATTGTACCGATACCTTCATCGGTCATTGTTTCAATCAAAATGGCATGAGGTATGCGGCCATCAATGATGAAAACACGGTGAACACCGCGGCGAATGGCATCAATGCAGCATTCGACCTTGGGGATCATGCCGCCCTGAATAACACCTTCACGCATCAGCTGCGGTGCTTCACTGGCATTGATGACGGAAATGAGAGAAGAAGGATCATTCTTATCTCTCAGGATTCCTGCGATATCTGTCATAGTAATAAGGCTTTCAGCATGCAGCTCGCCTGCGATGCGGCTTGCGACTGTATCAGCATTGATATTATAAACATGTCCCTCATCATCAAAAGCAATGGAGGAAACAACGGGGATATAGCCCTTTTCCAGCACATCCAAAATAGGCTGAGTGTCAACGGAAACAATTTCACCGACAAAGCCCAGGTGTTCATCCTGCTGCTTGGCTTTTATCATGCCGCCGTCAAGACCGCAAAGACCGATAGCCTTACCATTTTTCATCTGCAGCTGCTGAACAAGGCTCTTGTTTATCTTTCCTGCCAGAACCATCTGCACAACATCCATAGTCTCGGCATCGGTCACGCGCAGACCGCCGACAAATTCGCTCTTTTTGCCGATCTTATTGAGCTGCTCGGATATCTCGGGACCGCCGCTATGCACCAGCACGACCTTGATGCCGATGAGAGAAAGCAGCACGATATCACCCATCACCGCTTCCTTGAGCGCTTCATTGATCATGGCATTGCCGCCATATTTCACGACAACGATTTTGTTATTATATTTCTGGATATAAGGCAGAGCATGGACAAGCACCTCTGCACGCTGGGCATTGCTGAATTCCATCGTGAATTCCTCCTTGCAAAACTTAAGAACGGTAGTCGCCGTTGATCTTTACATATTTATAGGTCAGATCGCAGCCGCGGGCGATTGCGGAAGCCTCACCATCACCGAGTTTGATAATGATATTGATTTCTTTTTCGGAGAGAATCTTTTTTGCTTCTTCTTCCGAGAAGGGTACGCCTGCACCATCACGGCAAAGCGCAATGCTGCCTGCTGCGGAGGCGAAATCCAAATCGACCTTATTGATATCGACATTAGCACCGCTATATCCTATGGCGCAAAGAGCACGGCCCCAATTGGCGTCAGCACCAAACATAGCGGATTTGAACAATGAGGAGCAGACAACTGCCTTGGCAATTTTACGGGCATCGTCCTTGGTGGCAGCACCGTGGACTTCACATTCCAAAAGCTTGGTTGCACCCTCGCCGTCTGCAGCGATTTTGCGGCACAAATCATCTGTTACCAAATTCAAGGCCTTTTTGAATGTATCAAAAGCCTCGCCCTCCGCGACTATCTCTGCATTGCCGCACTGACCGTTTGCCATAATTGACAGCATATCATTGGTAGATGTATCTCCATCAACGCTTATCATATTGAAGGTGTCCTTGACATCCTCGGAGATTGCCTTCTGCAGCATTTCGGCAGAAATAGCTGCATCGGTAGTGAGGAAAACGAGCATGGTCGCCATATTGGGATGAATCATGCCCGATCCCTTGGCGATGCCGCCGATTTTGCAGAGCTTGCCATCAAGCTCAAATTCCACAGCGATTTCCTTTTTGACAGTGTCGGTGGTCATGATAGCCTCGGCTGCTGGCTCGCCGTCATAGGAAAGCTCTGCTGCAAGCTTGGGCAGGCCTTCGGCGATGGGAGTGATGTCCAGCGGCTCTCCGATAACGCCTGTGGATGCAACGATCACATCATCGGCTGCGATAGCACAATACTCTGCGACAAGAGCGCACATTTTTTCGGCGATCTCAATGCCATTGGCATTACAGGTATTGGCATTGCCGCTATTGCAAATCATGGCGCGGGCAGTGCCGTTTTGCAAATTGTTTTTGGTTACTGTCAGGGGAGCACCCTTGACAAGATTCTGTGTATAAACAGCAGCAGCTGTGGCAGGATATTCGCTCAGAATAAGAGCCAAATCCTTTTTGGTCTTGTTCTTGCGGATGCCGCAATGAATGCCTGCTGCCTTAAAGCCCTGCGGAGCTGTAACTCCGCCATTGATTTTTTTCATTTTTCAAACTTCCTTCCTTGAAAGATGATATTCTAAACTTATAAAGGCGAAAGCCTTATATATTCAAGCCGGTTTCCCAAGGGAGACCGAGCACGATATTCATACATTGAACGGCAGCGCCGGATGCACCCTTGCCGAGATTGTCATAGCGGGCGATGAGCAGAATTCTTTCCTCATTGCCCTCTACTCTGATACGCATAAAATCCTTCTTAGCAAAGGCTGCTGCGGACAAAAATGCGCCTTCGGAGCTGTCAGTATCACAGCTTATCAAACCGCTCTTGTAAGCATTGGAATAGATAGCTTCGATTTCATTCTTAAGCGATTTATCTGCATTTTTATTAGCGATGGGAATGATTACCTCCATACCGCTATAGAAATCTCCGACCACGGGCATAAAGATCGGCGCATTCTCCAGACCACAGATATGCTTCATTTCCTTCAGATGCTTATGCTGCTGAGAAAGGCCATAGAGCCTCGGCGCATCAAGTAGGATGCTGCGATTTTCGGATTCATATTCATCGATCATATTTCTGCCGCCGCCGGAATAGCCGGTGAGCGAGAAGCAGGAAATATCAGCATCTGCAGCGATGATACCGGCTTTGACAAGAGGATAAATCAGCGCGATAAAGCCCGAAGCATGGCATCCCGGATTGGCAATGCGTTTGGAATTTTTAATGCCCTCGGCAAATTCCTCACCCAATTCGGGCAGACCGTATGCCCAACCCGCTGCCGTGCGGTGTGCGGTAGATGCATCAATAATGACAGTCTCGGGATTCTCGCACATTGACACAGCTTCTCTTGCCGCATCATCGGGCAGGCAAAGAAAGACTATATCAGCTTTATTTATCATTTCCTTACGCGCATCCTTGTCCTTCAGAAGCTCGGCGGGAAGAGAAATGATCTCTATATCATTACGGTTCTGCAGGCGTTCTGCCAACTGAAGACCAACTGTGCCTGCTGCGCCGTCAATAAATACCTTTTTCATTAAATAAACTCCTTAATATATTCAAGCTGCGCCTTCAAAGCAGAAGGTGCCGCGCCGCCCAAGGAAGTGCGCTTGGAGCAGCAATTTACCAAATCTATAGCCTCGAACAAATCCTCGGCGAACATATCTGAGAATTCGAGATATTTTTCCAAAGGCAATTCCTCGAGAACTTTATTCTCTTTGATGCAAAGGGCAACTATATCGCCGCTGACTCTGTAGGCATCACGGAAGGGCATGCCCTTGGCAGTGAGATAATCAGCCAGATCGGTGGCATTGATGAAACCCTTTTGCGCTGCGCGGAGCATATTATCCGCATGAGCTGTCATGCTGTCGAGCATGGGAGCAAAGACTTTCAGGCAATCCTTGACGGTTTTGCAGCTGTCGAAAATTGCTTCCTTGTCCTCCTGCATATCCTTGTTATAGGCAAGAGGCAGCCCCTTGAGCACAGTGAGCAGACTCATCAGGTTTCCATATACTCTGCCCGTTTTGCCTCTGGTCAATTCCGCCATATCGGGATTCTTCTTCTGCGGCATAATGGATGAGCCTGTGGTGAAGCTATCGGAAAGGGTGATGAATTTGAACTCCCAGCTGCTCCACAGGATAAGCTCCTCGGAGAAGCGGGAAAGATGAGACATGATAAGTGCCAGACAGGAGGCCAGCTCTACACAATAATCACGATCGGAAACGGCATCCATGCTGTTCATGCAGACTTCCTCGCAGCCGAGCAGCTCTGCCGTCATTTTTCTGTCGATCGGGAAGCCTGTGCCTGCCAGGGCACCTGCACCAAGCGGAGAACGATTGATGCGGCGGCGGCAATCACGAAGACGCTCGATATCACGACAAAAAGACATGGAATAGGCAGTCAGATGATGACCGAAATTGACGGGCTGAGCTCTTTGCAAATGAGTGTAGCCGGGCATAACCAGTTCGGAATATTCCTCTGCCTTTTGCACAAGCACCTTCAGCAATTCCTGGAGCAGCACAATGATTTCATCAGCTTCATCTCTGAGATAAAGTCTCAGATCGAGAGCGACCTGATCATTTCTGCTGCGGGCGGTATGCAGCTTTTTGCCTGCATCGCCGATGCGTTTTACCAACTCCTGCTCAACAAAGCTGTGAATATCCTCAGCCGAAAAATCAAAGACAAGCTCGCCGTTTTCCAATTCTGCTCTGATAGCCTTCAGTGCTGCAGCGATCTGCGCGGCCTCATCATGGCTGATGATGCCGACCTCGGCAAGCATTGCAGAATGAGCGATCGAGCCTTCGATATCCTGCTTATACATCTTGTGATCAAAGGAAATGGAGGAATTGAAATCATCTGCAATTGCATTCAATGCGCCATGCAGATCCCCCTGCCAAAGTTTGGACATTATGCTAAAACTCCTTTCAAAAAGCAAAGCCTAAAAACTCGCCGGAGCCAAAGGCGAAAAAACACCTTTGGCTCCCGTTATTATTACTTTTTTGAAGCTTATTATTTCTTCAAAGATTCTTTCATCAAAGCATTGACCTTGATAGGCAGACCGAAAAGATTGATAAAGCCTGCTGCATCAGCCTGATTATAAACTCCGTCCTCATCAAAGGTAGCGAATTCGGGATTATAAAGAGAATAAGGAGAAGTGATGCCGGCATTGATGATATTGCCCTTATAGAGCTTAAGCTTGACAGTACCGGTAACGGTCTCCTGAGTCTTGTCAACAAATGCGCTCAGAGCCTCACGCAAGGGGGTGTACCACTGACCGAAATAAACCAATTCGGCAAATTTCTGTGCAACAAGAGCTTTGTAATGCATGGTATCTCTGTCAAGGCAGAGAGTTTCCAGAAGCTCATGAGCTTTGTAAAGAATGGTGCCGCCGGGGGTTTCATAGACGCCGCGGCATTTCATGCCGACCAAGCGGTTTTCAACGATATCGGAAAGACCGATGCCGTTTACACCGCCGAGCTTATTCAGATGCTTGATAAGATCAGCTGCCTTCATCTCGACGCCGTCAACGGAAACGGGAACACCCTTGACGAAATCGATGCTGATATATGTAGGCTCATCGGGAGCCTGCTCGGGAGAAACGCCCATTTCGAGGAAGCCTTCTTTGTTATATTGCGGTTCCAGAGAGGGATCTTCGAGATCCAAGCCCTCATGAGAAAGATGCCAGAGATTCTTGTCCTTGGAATAGTTGGTTTCGCGGCTGATTTTCAAGGGAATATCATGAGCCTCGGCATAATCAATTTCTTCTTCACGGGATTTGATATCCCATTCACGCCAGGGCGCGATGATGGGCATATCGGGAGCAAAAGCCTTGATAGCAAGCTCGAAACGAACCTGATCATTACCCTTACCGGTGCAGCCGTGGCAGATAGCATCAGCACCTTCTTCTTTGGCGATTTCAACGATTCTCTTGGCGATGAGAGGACGGGCAAAGGAGGTGCCGAGCAGATAACCTTCATAGACAGCGCCTGCCTTCATGGTGGGAATGATATATTCCTCGGCAAATTCATCCTGCAGATCAGCGATATAGAGCTTGGAAGCGCCGGTTTTCTTTGCCTTTTCCTCAAGACCTTCCAATTCGCTTTCCTGACCGACATCACCGGAAACAGCGATAACTTCGCAGTTATTATAATTTTCCTTCAGCCAGGGAATGATGATGGAGGTGTCCAGACCGCCGGAATATGCAAGTACGACTTTTTTGATTTGATCTTTATTCATTTTCAGGACTCCTTTTTAATAAATATACAAGATTTTTGTAATATTATATTACCGCAAAACTAATAATGCAAGCATTTTTTTGTTAAAATTAGCAGGATTTTCCAAAAAATTTATGAATATGCATAAAATTTAAGTTTTATGCATTTATACAGTATTTTATGCATAATCTTGCATTGTTTTTTCTTTTTATATAATAATAGTTGTAAAAGCATTGCAAAAAAATCCAAAAGAGGATAAAATTATAGTGATAAGTTAAGGAGGCACACAATATGCGTATTGCATTGGATATTATGGGCGGAGATCATGCTCCGCAGGAAATAATCAATGGCGGCATTGATGCGGCAAAAAAATATCCCGATGTGCAGATCATCATGGTCGGTACTGAGGAAGTGCTGCAGAAGCTGCCCGAGCTGCCTGCCAATATCACTACCGAACAATGCGGCTCGGTAATGGGTATGGATGAGGCAGTTGATAATTTGATGAAGAAAAAGGACAGCTCCATCTTTGTTGCTACCAAGCTGGTCAAGGATGGCTTGGCGGATGCTGTTGTTTCCGCAGGCTCCACCGGAGCGCAGATGGCTGCCGCAGTTTTACTGCTCGGCAGGATAAAGGGTGTCAAACGCCCTGCCATCGCCACGGTTTTGCCCTCTGTCGCAGGGCCGAGAGTGATTCTTGATATGGGTGCCAATCCTGATGCTGATGCCGAAATGCTCGATCAATTCGGCGTGATGGGCAAAATTTTTGCCAAGACAGTTCTCGGCTATGAAAATCCGCATATCGGTCTGCTTTCAAACGGCACCGAAGAAAGCAAAGGCAATAAAACTGTCATAGAAGCACATCAATTGCTGCAGAATAACACCGAACTGAATTTCATCGGCAATATTGAAGGCAGAAGCATCATCAACGGCGAGGATTATGATGTTGTGGTCTGTGACGGTTTCACAGGAAATGTTGTTGTCAAGAGCATCGAAGGAACGGCTATGTCGCTCTTTGCCATCATCAAAAAAGAATTGGCATCGAGCCTGAAGACAAAAATCGGCGCTATGCTTGTTTATGACAATTTGAAGAATGTCAAAAAACTGCTCGATTATTCCGAGCACGGCGGAGCACCGCTTCTGGGTGTTAAAGGCATCAGCATCATTTGCCACGGTTCTTCCAATGCCTATGCCATTATGAATGCCTGCCGCGCTGCCAGAAATTGCTATGAACAAGGCTTTGTAGCTCAGCTGGGCACAGCCTTTGCCAAGAAAGAAGATTAAGATTAATTTAAGAGGTTATTATGTTAAACGACGAACAACTTGACAATATTTTGATATTAGGCGAAAAACTCGCTTTCCCGGAAGACAAGCTTGAATTGCTTGAACAAGCACTCACCCATCCCACCTTCTTTGAGGGTGCCAAGAAAAACGGCAGAGACGACAATCAGCGTCTGGAATTTTTGGGCGATGCGGTTCTTGATATGATTGTCGCCGAATATCTTTATCAGAAATATCCTGAGGCAAGAGAAGGCGATCTGACCAAAATGCGCGCTTTGATTGTTTGCGAAGCTTCTTTGGGCAGAGCCGCTGCCGAATTCAAAATCGGTGATGCGCTTTTGCTCGGCAAGGGAGCCGAGGCAACAGGCGACCGTAAACGTGCCTCTGTTCTGGGCGATGCCATGGAAGCCGTCATCGGTGCGATATATATGGCGATGGGTCTGGAGGCAGCACGCGATTTTGTGCTTTCGCAATTTGAAGACGATATGCAAAACCTCACCCGTGAGGATTATGAGGACGCCAAGAGTCTGCTGCAGGAATATATACAATCCTTCAGCGAAGCACATATTCATTATGAGCTTTTGAACACAGATGGCCCCAGCCATGCGCCCGTTTTCACTATGGGTGTTTTCCTCAATGGCAAAATGCTTGCCAAAGCAAGCGCATCCAGCAAAAAAGAAGCTGAACAGCTCAGTGCCAGACAGGCATTGCAGAACAAGAAAAAATGGAAAAATCTGCTGACAAAAAATTAATAGCTGATAAAATCGCAGCAAAATCTTCAAGGCGGGGACAAAACCCCGCCGTTTTTACTTGCCAAAAAGCAGGTGCTGTCAAAACACCAAAAGCGAGCATTCTCCCCTACTTTATTCCTATGGAGGGCTGCCCGAATGCCTGCATTTTCTGTGAGCAAAAGCAGATTTCCTCACACAGTGAATCTCCCGCACCTGAAAGAATCGCCGAAGATATCGAAAAGCTGAATTACCCGCATGAACTGGCATTTTATGGCGGAAGCTTCAGTATGCTGCCGAAAGAAAAACAGTTATATTATCTTAAAGCTGCGGCAAAAGGCATTGCTGAAGGCAAAATCAGCGCTATCCGTATTTCCACCCGCCCCGACAGCATAGACGAAGAAGAATTGACTTTTCTTTGGGGAAACGGAGTACGTACCATTGAGCTTGGAATACAAAGCCTGGATGCAGAGGTTTTGCATACCGCAGGCAGATTCTATGACGAAAAAACTGTTTTCGCATCGGCAAAGCTCGTCAAAGAAAAGGGATTCTCTCTCGGACTGCAGCTGATGCCGGGATTGCCGCAGGCAAACTATGAAAAAGATATGACAACCGCACAAAAATGCCTTGCCATACAGCCGGATTTTGTTCGCATTTATCCCACTTTGGTCATTGCACATACAAAGCTTGCCGATATGTACCGAAAGGGCATTTACGAACCGCTTACACTTGCTGAAGCGGTCTGCCGCTGCCGTGATATAGCAGCTGTTTTTATGGCGAATGATATACCGATAATCCGTATGGGCCTGCATAATACCCAAAGCCTGCAGGAAGGTTTGCTTGCAGGGCCTTTTGACGAGGCCTTTGGTGCATTCGTCTATTCCGCTCTTGCTGCCGAGCATATGAAACAGCTGCAGGCATTGACAAAATGCCAAAGCATCACCGCCAACAAAAGCTATCTTCCCCTGCTTTTCGGACATAAGGGCTGCAATCAAGCGTGGATAAAAGAACATCTGCCGAATGGTCTGCACGGTTCAACAGAACTGCAGCCAAAATGCATTGCCACAGAAAACAGCATTTTCAGCGAAAAAGATTTCCTTCTGCAATATATTGACAAAATCAGCACAAAATAGCTTTGCATATACCATATTTTGTGTTATACTTGATTGAATGAACTTTTCTCGGAGGATATATGTATCTCAAGCAAATTGAATTGGTCGGCTTCAAATCCTTCGCCGATAAAACTGTTATAACACCGCAAAAGGGAATTTCCTGTATTGTCGGCCCCAATGGCAGCGGCAAATCAAATATTTCCGATGCAATCCGCTGGGTTTTGGGTGAGCAATCAGCCAAAAATCTGCGCGGCGGCTCAATTTCAGATGTCATTTTTTCAGGCTCCAAGGACCGCAAGGCTCTCGGCATGGCAGAAGTAACACTCACACTCGATAACAGCGACGGGCATTTTCCGCTGCCTCATGCGGAAATCACAGTTACCCGCCGTAATTTCCGTTCGGGACAAAGTGAATATCTCATCAATAATCAGAATTGCAGACTGAAGGATATACATGCGCTTTTCATGGATTCCGGTATCGGTCTTGACGGCATTTCTCTCATCAGTCAGGGACAAATCAGCGAGCTGATCTCCGCCAAGCCAGAGGAAAGAAGAACTCTCATCGAAGAAGCGGCAGGCATTGTCAAATATCGCAATCGCAAAAAGGAAGCACTGCGCAAGCTTGATGACACCGAACGCAATATGGAGCGTCTGAGAGATATCATCAATGAGCTCAGCACACGCATCGAACCGCTGCGCAAGGAATCCGAAGATGCACAAAAATATCTCGAACTGAAAGAAAAAGCCGATTATTATGAAGTCAATCTTTCGGGTATATTCTTAAAAGATCTCAATGAAAAGCTGCAGGCAGCAAATGAGCAATTAAAAGGCATGGACGAAGAGGTGCTTGCTCTCAATACTCAAAGATTGGTAGCAGAAGCCAAAAGCACGGAGCTGCAGCAAACGATCGCAGGCATCGATTCAAGCCTCAATCTGCTGCAGAAGGAATACTATGAACTGAGCAATAAAAAGGAGCAGCTCTCGGGTGCAAAACAGGTCATAAGCACCCAGATGGCTCATAATGAAGAAAACAAGGGAAAGCTGTTGGCAGAGATAGCCCAGGCTGATAATCTGAAGCAGGATGCACTGCAGCAGATCGAAGCGTTGCTGCAGCAAAAAGCTACTGATGAACAGGCCTTGCTCGCCTTCCAGAAGGATCTGGAGGAGCAAAGCGGCGGCGAGCAGGAGCAAAAACAGCGTCTTGCCTTTTTGGAACAGGAGCTTGAGAACAAAAAAGCAGAGGCCTTTGAGATGGCATCCTCGCTTGCTGATATACGCAACAAGCTTCATTATCAGGAGCAGCTGAAAAACACCGCTGCTGCAAAGCTGCAGCGCTTGCAGGAGCAGCAGGAGAAAATTGCCGCTTTTGCCGAACAGAATGACAAAGACAATAAACAAATACAAAAAGATATTCAGGCCCTGGAAAAACAACGCGAGAGCATCAAAACCAAAAAACTGCAGCTTGCAGGCAAGCTGCTGACTTGCACGCGCAATCTTTCTTCATTGGCGGCTCAGGAAACCGCTGCCAGATTTGACTACAATTCTCTCGAATCCCGCTATAACACCATGAAGGAAATGCAGGAAAACTTCGAGGGCTTTTATCCCGGCGTCAAGGCAGTTCTGCAGGCAGCCAAAAGAGGCGAAAAAGGCCTGGAGGGCATCATTGATGCCTTCGCCGCACTCATTGAAGTGCCCAAGCAATATAATACTGCTATTGAAACCTGCCTAGGAAATGCGCTGCAGGATATCGTCTGCCGAGATGATGCCACCGCAAAGGCTGCCATTGCCTATCTGAAAAAGAGCGAGGGCGGCAGAGCAACCTTCCTGCCCCTGAACAAGCTAACCCCCAAGGAAGCTGACATCTCCGTGCTCAAAGATGCAAAGGGTGTCTTCGGCAAGGCATCAGAGCTTATTGAATATCCTGCGGAAATTGAAAAAGCAGTTCAGTTCCTGCTCGGCAGAATAATCATTGCAGATAATCTCGACAATGCCACACAGGCTGCGCAAAAGCTCGGCTTCCGTTATACTGTCATCACACTTGACGGTGATATGGTCAATCCCGGCGGTTCTATGTCGGGCGGCAGCAAAAACCGCAAGAGCAATGATTTCCTCAGCCGCCGCAACAATCTTGAAGAAACCGCACAAAAGCTGCAAAAGCTTCTGAAAGAAAAAGAAAAATGGGAGCATAAGCTTGCTGAAGCCCGCGCTGAAGCCGAAAGCATTAAGCTGCAAAACGAAAGCTTTGAGCAGGAAATCGCCCAATGCAGCGACAAAATAAACGAACTGCAGAAAAAGGAATTGGCAATCGCACAGGCTGTTAATATCAGCAAGCGCCAGCTGGCAGATGCCGAAAAAGAAATGCAGCAAACCCTGCAGGAAAATTCGGATATCGAAACTGTAAGCATAGAACTCAAAGAACAGCTGCAGCAGTCAGAGGAGCAGGAAGCAGATATTCTCAATGCTTTGGCAGCAGTCAAAGAGGAATTCGAGAAAAAGCAGGCTGAGCATAACAGCAGCCATGAGGATCTGGCGCAATTCCGCATTGAGCTCGCTCGCCGTCAAGAAATGCTTGCCGCGCTCAATAAGGATATTGAACGACAGCAAACCACCATATCCGATTTTGAATGGGACAAGGAAAGCCGCGAAAAACAGCTTGCCGCGCTCGCCGAGGAAGCAAAAGCATTGGCAGAACAGCTGCAGCAAAATGATGACAGCATAATTTCCTTGGGAAAAGAGCTGCAGGAAAAGGATAATGAGCTTGCACTGCAAAGACATGGACTTTCTGCCGAAAACGAGAATCTGCGTGCCAGCGAGGCACAGATCAAACAGCTTTCGGCACAATTGGAGGAAAAGCAAAAAGAGCTTTATTCCCTGCAGATCAAAAAGGCTCGTATGGAAGCTGATTGGGAAAATGAAGAAGAAAAACTCTTTGAAAATTTCCATATGGATTTTGCCGCTCTTTGCGAGCTGCCTCCCTGCGATCTGAGCAAAACCAAGCTGCGTGAGCAGCTCACCATTCACAAACGCGAGATCGCCAAGCTCGGCAATGTCAATATCAATGCCATTGAGCAATTCAAGGAAGTTGAGGAAAGATACAGCTTCCTGAATGCACAGGAAGAAGATCTCAGAAAAGCGAAGGAAACATTGAATCAGGTCATTGCCGAAATGGATGTGATCATGAAGGGCCGCTTCAAAGAGGCATATAATGCATTGAGCCGCGAATTCAACAAATCCTTCAACCGCCTTTTCAAGGGTGGCAGCGCAGCACTTGTTCTCACCGTTCCCGATAATCTGCTTGAAACAGGCGTTGAATTGGAGGTTCATATCCCCGGCAAAAAGGTCAATAACTACAATCTGCTCTCGGGCGGTGAAAAGTCCCTTATCGGCCTGGCATTGATGTTTGCAGTACTGGCAGTTCGCCCCACTCCCTTCTGCATTATGGACGAAGTTGATGCAGCACTTGACGAAGCCAATGTTGAACGCTTTGCAGCATATCTAACCGACCTTTCCGACAAAACACAATTTGTGATGATTTCGCACCGTCAGGGCACAATGGAAGCTGCGGGCAGCCTTTGGGGTGTAACCATGCAGGATTCCGGTGTTTCCAAGCTCATTTCCGTCAAGCTCAGCAAGGGCGCCTGAACAAAATAATTAAGGAGAATTGATATGGGTTTCTTTGAAAAACTACAAGCAGGTCTTACCAAAACAAAAAAATCATGGAGCGACAAGCTCGGCGGTATTTTTTCATACGGTAAGATTGATGAAGATATTTATGAAGAATTGGAGGATGCACTCATCAGTGCTGATTGCGGAGTTGAGACCTCGCTCTTCCTCACCGAGCAATTGAGAGCCGAAGTCAAAGCACAAAAGATTTCCGATTCTGCGGCCTTGCAGCCACTGCTTGAGAAGCAGATCGCCGAAATCCTCTGCAGCAATGAATATGGACTGACACTTGAAGAAGGTCTGAATATCATTGTTATGATCGGCGTCAACGGAGCGGGCAAAACCACAACAGTCGGCAAGCTTGCTCATAAATATCGCGCTGAAGGCAAAAAGGTTCTGCTTGCCGCTGCCGATACCTTCCGTGCCGCTGCCAGCGAGCAGCTTTCGGTCTGGGCGCAGCGCAATAATGTTGATATCATCGAGCAGGCGCAGGGTGCAGATCCGGGTGCTGTTGTCTATGATGCGATCCACGCTTCCAAGGCGCGCAAAATCGATTTGTTGCTGATCGATACAGCAGGCAGACTGCAGAACAAGAGCAATCTGATGGAAGAACTGAAAAAAATCTTCCGCATCATCGAAAGAGAAGCTCCCGAAGCACATCTGCATACCTTCCTGGTACTCGATGGAGGCACAGGTCAGAATGCCATTCAGCAGGCAAAGCTCTTCGGTGCTGCTGCCCAGCTCACAGGGCTCATTCTCACCAAGCTTGACGGCACCTCCAAGGGCGGTGCTATCATCGGTATCTGCCGCGAAAGCAGTGTTCCGATTCGTTTTGTCGGTGTCGGCGAAGGCATTGATGATCTGCAGGAATTCAATGCACCCGACTTTGTCAAAGCAATGTTTGAATAAAAGCCAAAAGCTATTGAAAAACAAAACAGAATCCTATACAATTTTAGACAAAGAATTGTATAGGATTCTTTATTTTTACTAATTTCGGGAGAAATAACTATGAACGGCAGAAATAAGCTATATGGCTTGCTTGCTATCGTACTTTCCGCTCTTGTTTTCTTTGGCGGTGCGGTTTACGGCACATACAATCCCGTAAGCTTTCCATCAGCGATTACTCTGGACAACATTGCCGCAAACAATATCTCAGTGCATATAACAGGTGCCGTTGCCAATGACGGAGTTTTTGAGCTGCCCGCTGCGAGCAGATTGGAAGATATTCTGCAAATGGCAGGTGTTCTTGACAATGCAGACCTTAGCGATATCAATCTCAGCCAATTTCTTGAAGACGGCAAGAAAATCGAAATCCCCTTTACAGAATCAGACGCTGCAAAAGATAATAAAACAAACAAGTTTATCAACATCAACACAGCCAGCCATGAAGAATTGGATAGCCTGCCCGGCATTGGCAAGGTCAAGGCTGACAGCATCATAAACTATCGTGAGAATAACGGTCCATTCAAAAAGCCCGCTGATATTATGAAGGTCAGCGGCATCGGCGAAGCAACCTATGAAAAGCTCAAGGATATGATATGCGTTGATTAAAACATAAAATACAAGAAAACAAAACAGCCGCCCTGCATCGCAGGGCGGCTATTTTAAAACCGATAATTATCTGATACCGACTATATCATATACCATTTTTGCCATTTCCTCACGGGTTACGGTGCCGTCAGGGTTCAGGCAATTAGCATCGTCTGCCGCAAGCACACCCACAGCAACTGCCCACTTCATTGCATCCTTCGCCCAATTACAAACCTTGTCTGCATCAGCATAAGAGCCAATGGAGACAGAAGATGCTTTATTAGCCGCATCAAAAATATTGGCATAGCGATACAAAATGCAGGCTGCCTGTTCACGTGTCAATGCATCATCAGCACCAAATTTGCCATCACCATAGCCCATAATAATTCCCTTGCCGGTTGCCCATTCGATATAGGGCATTGCAGCGGCAGAAGAGGAAACATCATCATAAGAAGAAGCGGTATATTTGGAAGCATTGATATCACGGCAACGACCAACCAGCATCACAAATTCGCCACGCTTCACCTTGGCAGCAGCACCAATGGTGTTGTTGGCATTTGCCTTCAAATAGCCCTTTTCAACCATTGCGGTGACTGCTTCGAGATTTTCATCTGCAACATCGCTATATTCAGCTTCTGAAGCAACAGTCTTGAAGGTCAATGTAACAGGAGATGCCATGCTGGAGCCGCTCTTGGAGCACAAATCCTTGCTGATAGTCAGAGTGAGAGTTTCGCCCGCGGGCCACTGTTCTGCCGGGCGAACATTGATTGTGTTTCTGATTTCGCGATCAACCTGGTCATCGCCCATTTCGACAACAAATGCCACTGCATTGCCTTTTGAATCGGTCATGTTGAAGCATTGTGCATTGTTTTCCTTGACAGACAAATGCACAACATTTTTGCTGAAATCCATTTTGATGACAGCATCAAGGGCAAGGTCTTCAGTTTTGTCAGCAGGAGTGCAAACCTCCAAGGTCAAGGCCTGATCGGAATTGCCGCCGGAGCCGTCACCTGCAAATGCCAAGGCAGAAAACAGCATCACAAGCATCATGGCAAAGAACATTGAACGGAAAAGTTTTTGTGTTTTTTTCATCCTTTTCATCCTTTCATTTTGTATATATTTTTGAGAAATCCTAAAACGTTTTCATGCAGCAGAAGGAGGACTCTGTCCAGCGGCGATAGCGGCAGTTGTAGCAAAACTCCGTACAATCGTCAAGACATTCCTCATCATCATCCCATGCAAAGCTGCCGCATTGTTCGGCACATTCGCAAGCTGCTGCATCATCATCGCGGCCAAAGCGGAAAATTTTTTTGCCGCTTTCTTCAATAAAATATTTCTTTATATCAAGCATTGTCCGGCAACTCCTTTTTGCTCAGCGGATGCCACAAACCGCCATCCTCGGGATCCTTTGCGACATAGACAGTTTTTTGAAAATCCAAAAACAGGGCCTTGCTCTCGCTTTTGAAAACCAATTGCTCTTCAGCAGCAAGCAGTTCTTTGTCCAGGGTGAGCACTCTGTCCACGCCATAGATGCGGCAAAACTCGGCAACAGAATGGATCTCATTCGGTGTGCGGGGCTTGAACTTGCCCTTGATGCGTCCATCATTGCCGCTGATTCGCAAGCCACAGCCTGCCAATGCGCCGATGACACCATCGCCGGTGCCGCCATGCTCGGAGAGGAAAACTGCTTCGGGATATTTCTCAGCCAATGCAAAGGCCTCGGCTTTGTGGCGGACGGTTTCTTTGGACTTGAAGGAAAATTCCAGCAATTCTTGCTTGTTTGCAAGCTTTTCCGGCAAAACGATGCAAAGACCGGGGTCAGAGCCTTCGGCGCTGTTTGCTGCCAAATATTCGCGACAAAAGTCAATCACAGCCTCCAGTTGCTCGGTCTTACCCTCTGTGCACATAGAGCTATTGTGTGAGGTATAAGCAATTTCCGGATGGATATAAAGCTGATGCCTGGTAACAAAGCTGCATTCAGCAAGACCCTGATTTTGCAGGGAATCTATCATATTTTCCAGAATCTCACCCGTACCCATAGAATCCAAATTGTCGGTATCATCAATACAAATCAAAATTTCCATATCCAAAACCTCCCCTATTCAACACTGGTATTTGTTTTCGGGCTGCGCATACCTTCACCGGATAAAACCGCCTTCAGCATTTCGTCATCCAAGTCATAATCAAAGAAATTCTTGTAAAACTTCTTTGTTTCCTCGCCCAAGTCATATTCAAAACAGTCAGGATAGATAGTTTCGACCAACCAGATAAGTGCAAGTGGAGTTTCCGTGCTATTGGGATGTCCCCAACGGGTTATGCCAACAGGCATTTGATAGACCTTGCCATCTTTGACTGCCTGCAGGCCTACCCATTTGCTGTCAGTGAGGATATAGTTTGCTACCCCCGGCTCATTGCAGATGATAACTTCCGGATCCCAGACAAATATCTGCTCCAAAGTGGTGTAAGCACTGTCGCCGCTCAAATTCAGTTTGCCGTCATCTTGGATGGAAACATTGTTTACCCCGCTGTAAGCCACCCATTCAGCTGTGATGCTGCCGGGGAAATCGGTGCGTGTTGCCTCATTTACAGAATGATAAAGATTGGGACGCTCGTCTTCGGGGATACCAGCAACAATTTCGGCTACATCCTGCAAGACAGTTCTGTAATATGCCACATATTGCTCCGCCCTTTCTTCGGCATTGAGCACTTTGCCCATCAGCAAGATAGATTCCATTGCTTCTTCAATAGTACTGTTTTTCAGCACCAGATATGGGATGTTGAGGGCATCGAGCTTCGCCCTTTCATCATCATTGATATATGTACCCTCCTCAAGGAAAATCAAGTCAACCCCCAAAGCCAAAACAGCCTCAGCATTGACTGAACCGCTGTTTTTAACAACCACAGCATCCTTCAAGGAAGGGCAAATGGCCTGAATAAGCACATCGCGTTTGATAGCGTTAACTGTCGCCTTCATGCTCTCGCCATGTCCGAAGGCAACAACAAAGGGAGCGCAAAAGGGATTGAGAGCGCAGATTTGCTGTGGGTCTTCGGGCACAATAACAGTTCTGCCCATCATATCAACAACGCTTTTGTCGCCTGTTTGCTCGGCAGGATCTCCGCAAGCGCCAAGAGCAAGGATACACAGGACCAGGATGAATACTAAACATAGATTTTTTCCGAATTGTGTTTTGATAACAAAAACCTCTTTTCTATATTGACTTTGAGGAGCTAAACCGTGTGCAGCAAAGAAATCTTACGCGAAACAGTTCCGTCATCATTATTCTCCATGGAGATGCGGGCACGCACTCCATAAACATCCTGTATAGTATCGGGAGTGATAATTTCAGATGGCTTGCCTATATAACAAATGGTGCCCTTTGCATACATTGCGGCTGTTACATTCAGCCCCTTTTCTTCCATGAAAAAGGCTTGGTCGGGGGAGTGTGTCGCCATCAAAAGAGCTATCCCTTCCTCTCGGCACAGAGTAATCATCATTTCTAAAAACAACAGTTCATTGCGAAAATCTAAATGCGCTGTCGGTTCATCCAGCAGTAGCAAGGGAGCCTTTTGTCCTATGGCTCTTGCCAAAAGCACCAGCTTCAGCTCACCGCCTGAAAGATTGTGATAGGGCTTGTCGGCATATGAAAGCATACCCACTTTTTGCAAAGCGGCTTCGCAGGCGATATCATCCTCTTCGGTAGGCGAGCCAAAGGTGGAAGTATATGCCGCACGCCCCATAAGCACCACCTCACGCACTGTATAAGGAAAAGAAGCCTGATGAAGCTGCGGTACAAAGGCAATTTTTTGCGCCAGATTATAGCGGCGATATTGCGAAACAGACACTCCATCCAACAGCACGTCTCCCGAAGATGGAAAGTTAAGGCCCAGCACACAATCAAGGAGCGTTGTTTTGCCGCAGCCATTTGGCCCAAGCAAACAGAAAATTTCTCCGCTATGTATTTTGAAATTCATATCATGAAAAACATTGTGTCGGCCATAGTTGCAGGCAAGATCTTTAGCCTCGAGCAAAACACTCATCTCCAGACACCTCCTTTGGTTTTCTTCAAAAGATAGACAAAGAATGGCGTGCCGACAAGTGCGGTCAGAATGCCGATAGGCAGCTCAGATGCCGTCAGATTGCGGGCAAGAATATCAATGATAACCATAAAAGCGGCACCCAGCGAAATGCTGACGGGAATAAGACGATTGTTGTCATTGCCAACCAGCATACGTCCGATATGCGGAATGACCAAGCCCACCCAGCCGATAACACCGCTGATGCAAACGGCAGCCGTAGTGCAAAGTGTTGCGCCACCAATAAGCAGCAGCTTGTAAAAACCGGTGTTCAAGCCCAGCGTAGCTGCCTCTCTGTCGCCCATAGAAAGCACATTGATTTTCCAGCGGCACAGAAAAATCAGCCCCATACCGATAACCATTGGTATGATTGCAACCAAATGAATACTGCCGACAGACGCAAAGCTGCCCATAAACCAAAAGGTGATGCTGGGCAGCTGTGAATAAGGATCCGCCATATATTTCAGAATCGAAGTCAGAGCACCAAAAAAAGCAGAAACAATGGTGCCGCCCAAAATCAAAGTTACATTTGTATTGGATTTGGCAATACGTCCTGCCAAGATGCTCAATCCAACTGCCATCACTGCAAAAATAAAGGAGCATGGATAAAGCACTGCGCCTCCACCCAAGGCAACGATAGCCAAAGAGGCACCAAAGCCGGCACCCTGAGAAACGCCCAAAAGGCTTGAATTGACCAAAGGATTACGAAAAACACCCTGATAAGCAGCACCGCTGACAGCTAATGAGGCACCAACAAATGCTGCCGCCAAAGAACGGGGCAGGCGCAGCTCCATAACAACTGTCGTCGGAGCTTCACCAAAGGAGGGACTGAAAAGTGTCTTCCAGACCTCCAAAGGAGAAATGAAATATCTGCCTGCCAAAAGAGAGATGATCACGCAAAACAAGGGTACAACAATCAACAGAATATTCAACCATAAAGGCATTCGTTTGTTTTTGTTTAATATTTTCATACAAATCCTATACATAATTATTTAGCAAAATACGATTTATGAGCTTAAGTATACAGGTAAATAGTATGCAAGTCAAGAAAAAAATCCCACACTTCGAAAAAACGAGAGACATATATGCAAAAAGCCTGTATTAAACGTTTTATGCAAAGAGCAGATTCCGTATTTCTGTTTAGTTTCTGCAATGTTTTTATAAAGCAAACAGTGTTGCTTCTATTTTGACAGAGAGTCAAGGGAAATTGTGATTTTACCGCCTCCTGAAAGGCCTGATATGCTTTCTGTCCGGCACTGTTGCTGCAGCTTTTTCCGACAACTTCATCTCATATGTTCTGACTTATACAAACATAAAAACAGGCGAACAGAATTTTAAAAGGCACTACCCACAAAGGGTAGTGCCGTAAGTTCTTGTTTTATGAAGCTTATTATTACATGGCGGCTCTTTGCTTATGCAAAATTCGGATTATGCGGAATAAACAGTTTTTGCACTGACGCCTTCGATTTCGCAAATCTTTGCAGCAAGTGCTTCGATAACATCTGTGGGAGCATCAAGAGCGATGCTGATGATATTGATCTTGCGTGCGCCATAGGGCAAGCCCATTCTGCCGATAATGCTGTCTGCATAGTCATGCAGCAATGCATTGAGCTGATCAACAGAAGCTGCGTTCTCAACAATAATACCGATCAAAGCAATTTTGGTTTCCATAATATTCAAACCTCCGTTTTTACAAAAAATTGAGCAGGGCTCATAACAGAATATACCATAAATCGCAAAATATGTCTATATTTCAGGAATATAATTTATTCACAGACTATTATTCACCGCGTAAACACTGCACAACAGGCGTCAGGTTTTCCTCGCAGACATAATATCCGCCCTTGTTCAGCAAATCAAGCATTCCCTCGTCTTCAGGAGTCTTATCCACTTTGGCATTGAGCATTCTGATCAGCATTTTGATTGCAAAAGCATTCACGCCGCGCAGCTTAGCTCTGTCCATTCCTCCCTGCAGGGTGAACACAAGCAATTCCGCAGGCAAATTGTTGGCTTTGCGTACTTCATCAAGCTGGAAACCGCTTGGCGCAAGACCGACAGCGCACAAAATCTTAATATCAAACAAATTAGCAGCCTTTTTCAGATCTTTTACACGGCTTGCCATCAGCCAGCCAAGATAAACTATTTTTGTATCATGCGGCAGAGCCTTTTTGGCATCTGCAAGCGAATAAACAGGCAAACCTGTTTTTTTGGCCAAAAGATGCGCATAATCAGCTGTGTGTCCTGTTTCAGAAGTATAAACTATTGCCTTGGCTTTCATTTCAATTTCCTCCTAATAGAAACTTTTAAATCCTTATGCACGCAAAAAAATCGACAAAACTAACTAATTATTTCCACACTTTTCCCACACATAAGGTGTAAAAAAAGGCTAAAATTTGACATTTTTACCCCTAAAAAAGACAAGAAAAAAGCCCCGTTTTGAGCTTTAATCAAGTGCTCTGACATAGCTTTTTCTATGGAACAGG
>JAFSIU010000111.1 GCA_017439615.1 Bacillota bacterium | reverse complement strand
TCCTGAGCCCCTCCACAGGTCAATATCAGGCTTATGAGCTGGTATTCATGCGTGTGAATACCGGTAACTCTGCCCAGCATATTTTCATTCATGTATGGCATCGTCTAAGACATAGCCTCGCAGAACATAATACTCTCATCCAAAACGGTCTGCATAACTCCCCTGCTCTTCAAGGGCTTGTCAGTACTGCTCTGCGTTGCTGCAGTGATAAAGAACTAACAATAGATGCCGGAGCAAAAGAGCTTTTTATGCTCACAGGCTACACAGAAGAAGATATAAAAGAGCAATTCGATAACAAGCTTTTGCATATGATAGTACATTCAGACCGAGACTCCTTGCTTGTGAATATAGAAAAATGCAGACAGACAGGAGGTCGGCTTGATACAGAATTCCGAATTCTGCGCAAAAACAATACACCTCTGTGGGTGCTTATCAAGAGCCGCCTTTATGTCGAAACAGACGGGCAGGAATATTTTTATCTTGCTATGCGCGATAATTCTCATGCTAAAATGGTCGAGCATAATCTGAAGACCACCATTGAAAGAAATCAGATCATCATTGACCAATTAGGCGGCATTGTCTTCGAATGGAATCTCAAAACCGATACTATGTATTGCTCGCACAAATGGGAAGAGCATTTCGGATATGCTCCTGTTTCCAAAAACTATGGCTCACAATTTGGTATAGCAACTCATTTTCACCCCGATGATCTGCCACTGGTCCGCAATTCCATCAATAATATCCGCAATAATCATGAAGCCATTTGTATTGATGTGCGCATAGCCAATGCCAATGCAAAATATCTTTGGACACGCATTTCCGCCACCGCTTTTCTTGATGAGAATGATGAGCTGGTACGCATCACTGGTATTCTTCAGGATATCGATACTGTGAAACGTGCAGAACAAACTCTAAAGGAAAAAGCCGAACGCGATTCACTGACCAAGCTGCTCAACAAAGCTTCCACACAACAGCTTATCAGCGAATATCTTGGAGAGCGCGAAGAAGATAATCTGGATGCACTGCTTATTATTGATATAGACAATTTCAAATTTATCAATGACAATCTCGGTCATCTTTATGGCGATTCTGTTCTGACCAAGGCAGGCAGTCTGCTGAAAAGCCTTTTCCGCAGTCAGGATATTATCGGTCGCATTGGCGGCGATGAATTTCTGATCCTGATGAGAGATATCCCCAGCAAAGATCTTGTTCACACCCGCTGCAATATGCTGCTCAGTACCTTCCGCGAGCTTTTCGAGGAATATGCCCCGGGAATGAATGTTTCATGCTCCATTGGTGCAGCACTGATACCCGAGCACGGAACTGCATACAGCGATATTTTCCGTCATGCAGACGAAGCTCTTTATAATTCCAAAAACCGCGGCAAAAATACCTACACACTTTATGACCCGCTGACAATTTCAGATGTACTGCCCGAAAGCATACACATAGCAACAAGAATCGATTCCGAAGAGCGGCCCGGCATGGCAGATGCTTCTTTTGTACGTTCTATTTTCCATCAGCTTTATGAAAGCAAGGATATCTTCGCCACTCTCAATGATATACTTGCGTACACAGGCGAATCGCTCAATGTCAGCCGTGTCTATATCTTCGAAAACAATGATGATAACACCGCCTGCAGTAATACCTTTGAGTGGTGCAATGAAGGAATCACACCCGAAAAGGATAATCTGCAGAACATAAGCTATATCGAAGATATCAACGGTTGGCCCGAGCTTTTCAATGAATATGGGATTATGTATTGCACGGATATCAAAAGCCTTGATGACCGCTTCCGCGCAATATTGGAACCGCAGAATATTAAAAGTATGCTGCAATGTGCTATTATGGACAACGGTGTTTTCCGCGGCTATGTCGGCTTTGACGAATGCTCGGTCAACCGCCTTTGGACACAGGAGCAGATTTCTTTGCTGCAATTCCTGTCCGAGGTTTTGTCAATGTTCCTGCTGAAGAAACGCAGTCAGGATAAAAATGCCGAAATGACTGCGAATCTGATGAATATTCTGGATAATCAGGAATCATGGATATATATCATCAATCCCAAAAGCTATGAGATACATTATATGAATAAAAAGCTTCGTGCCGAAGGTACACAGCAGGGAATGAAATGCTATAAGGCTTTTATGAATAAAAAAGCACCCTGCAAGGTTTGTCCCATCACCTCACCGGAGCATTCCTGCGTGATCGCTAATCATAAGCTGGGCAATCTTGTACGGGCACAAGCAACAGGTATTATCTGGAACGGCAAACCGGAGCTGCTCATTACCTGCCACAACATAAAATAACCCGCATTAACAGCTTCAATGTCTGCTCCAATTCAGGAAATTTTCGATCTCCTCATCATAGCGATCCGTTTCATTTATCCTTGATGCCTGCTGCGTGCGATATACACAAAAGCCACGCAGAGCATCTGGCGCATGAGTTATCTCATGCGGTTCTGTTGCACAGTCATTGGGGTTTTTGCTGTCGGTCTGTAGAGCAGGCAGACATCTTATCAGATTGACACAATTAGGGAAAATTTGCAGGGCGGCAGTACGTCTTTCGCCCTCAATTGTGTCCATAGGTTTCAACCATTCCTTCATCGCAAGCCAGCCCTGCACTCGTTGATTGGAGCTTTTGGAAAGCAGAATGCCGTGCTGTGCAAAAATATCCGCCACGCTTTTGCCTGTTTCCTGCCGACGATTCCACATATCAGGCGGAGCAAGCGTGGCATATATCGGCTCATTTGTCATGCTCTTTATCGCCTCGGCTGCTTGCGAGATAAGCATATTTGGTTTATATAATTCGCGGAAAACATAAGCTCTGTTCTGTTCATCGACCGCTATCCAAAGCACCGCCAGCATATCAAGACCATAGTC
>JAFSIU010000019.1 GCA_017439615.1 Bacillota bacterium | reverse complement strand
CGCTCTCAATACCCTTGATAACTTCTTTAAGAGCGAGTATGGTATTGCCTTCCCTGCGCGGGCTGCCGGATAATAAAACAACTTTCATAATATGTTATACCTCCTCTTTAGCTGTCTTTTTATATAATATATGCAGGATTGCATAGCCTATGAAGGTCAAACTTCCTCCTGCAATGATAATAGGCAGCATAAGGTTTGCGGTGCCATTGAGCAGAACCAGAAAAATTGCCGTGAACATCCATATCTCCAAAGCGGCAAACAAGGCAAAGGCACTCACAGTCAGCGAAAGCAGCCTCTCACGATTTTGCTCTGTTACAGGAACAGGAAAAGTCATTAATTTCGGCATACGGGTAAAGACGATCAGCATAAGTGCACCAATCATACCACAAAAAGGAAACAGCAGCAAAAATTCCTTGGGCATAGCATCACCAAAAAAATCAACAGTTGATATACCTGCAAACCTAGTCGCAAGCAGAACGATACTGTAAATTATGCCTGCTGCAGTCAATGCATAGCCAATAAGAGCTGTTTTTGTAACAGGGGTTTTTATTTTCTCAGACATTTTATTCTCCTTCCGGTTCCTCGCCTGCTTTAGAGAACTGAATGATCATCATGATGCAGCTTACGGTCATGATAGCTGTCATACCTAATATAACTGGCAGCATCAGGGTTCCCTCAGTCTGCCTGGCAGCACCGATGACACCGCAGGCAAACATAGCCGCAAACATCCAGATCATTTCCACATTGATTATATTCATCCACAAACGACCGGTACGATAGAGTCTGGCAGCATTCTTTTCTGTAACCTCGCAGGTGTAATTAAAAACATGAGGAAAGAAAGCCAGAACCGCGATTCCCGCATACATAACGATACCAATAACAGTTATCCAGATATATGTACTCTTGCTGCCATATCCATCGATCTCGCCATCAAAGCCCCAGTGAGTCGGGACGCGGTCAGGCATATCGATATAGACTGTGCAAAAAATCACAGCCATAAAGACTATTGCGGCAATACCAAGAAAATGCAAGAATAATTCCGCTTTGGAAAGAGGCAAATCAATACGGGGTCTGCTGTTGGACATAAAACCAATCCCTTCTCTTATTTCTTAAAAATTTCATTCTCATCATCACGAAGAGTAAGGATCACAGGCTCATCCTCTGTTACCATCACAGTGTGCTCATATTGCGCAACACAGCAGCGATTTCTGGTGCGGAGTGTCCAGCCATCCGATTCGGCATCAAGTACGAATTCATCCTTTGGAGAAACGAAGGGCTCGATCGCCAGAACCAAACCGGGGGTAAGAACGCGCCTGTCGCGTTTTTCCCAATAATTGTTGATGGCATCGGGCTTGTCATGCAGAGTGTGTCCGACACCATGGCCGCAAAGGTTTTTGATGACGCGAAAACCATGGCGGTGAGCGGTCTGCTCAACAGCTCTGCCGATTTCGGAAAGAAAATTACCTGCAACTGCTACCTTCAAAGCATTTTTCAACGCCTCCTGTGCGGCAAGGCAGACCTCCTGTTTTTTCTTATCAACTTTACCAACCATATAAGTATATGCAGTGTCTCCATAGAAGCCGTTTTTGACGGCGGAAACATCGATATTGACTGTATCTCCTTCCTTGATGATAACATCCGCAGAAGGAATGCCGTGAGCTACAACATCATTTACACTGATGCAGGTATAGCCCGGGAAGCGATACATAGCAATGGGTGCTGAACGGGCACCATATTGACGGAGCACCTGATGTCCGATCTCATCCAATTCCTGAGTGGAAATACCAGGCTCCAAAGCCTCACTCATTTTTGTCAGAACGATACCACAAATCTGACCTATTTCCTGCATT
>JAFSIU010000110.1 GCA_017439615.1 Bacillota bacterium | reverse complement strand
TTGTTGGTCTTCCTTCCACAGGTGTTCATTCCAATGGTTTTTCCCTGGTTCGCAAAATTGTATTTGATGTTGTCGGTGCAGATGTTCATGATTTCTGCCCTGAATTGGGAATGACCTTCGGTGAAGCGCTGCTCACTCCCACCAAGCTTTATGTCAAAGATATTTTGCCCTTGTGTGAGAAGAACCTTATTAAAGGTATGGCTCATATCACAGGCGGCGGTTTGCTCGAGAATGTTCCCCGAGTTTTGCCCGAAGGCGTTTCTGTTGAGCTTGATACTACTGCCTGGGAACGTCAGCCCATCTTTAAGTATCTGCAGGCAAAAGGCGATGTTCCTGATATGGAAATGTACAGAGTTTTCAATATGGGTATCGGTATGGCAATTATTACAGATGCTCAAAGAGCAGAAGCAATTCTTGCTGAGCTGCCTGACGCGAAGATTATCGGTAAGGTTATTGAGGGCAATCAGGAAGTTATTTTGAAAGGTCTTGGTGAATAGCATGAAAATTGCAGTGCTTGCATCCGGACGGGGCTCAAATCTGCAGGCTATCATTGATGCAATAGCAGTTGGCAGCTGTGCTGCAGAGATAGCAGTTGTATTAAGTGATAAAGCCGATGCCTATGCTTTGGAAAGAGCTTCAAAATCAGGTATTCCTAACTTTTCGGTAAATCCGAAAGGATTTGAGAATAAGGCTGCTTATGAAAACAAGCTCCTGGAATATATCAGGCAATATAATTGTGAATTTATTGTTCTTGCGGGATATATGCGCTTGGTCGGAGAGACTCTCCTTGCTGCATTCCCTGGCCGCATAATTAATATTCATCCTGCACTTTTGCCTGCTTTCCCCGGTTTGCACGGTCAAAAGCAAGCGCTTGACTATGGTGTGAAAGTCGCAGGCTGCACAGTACATTTTGTTGACTGCGGTATGGATACAGGCAAAATTATCGCGCAGAGAGTTGTTCCTGTTTTACAGGATGATGATGAAGATAGTTTATCAGCTAGAATTCTTGAGCAGGAACACAGCGTTTTCCCTTATGTTATAGATAAGATTGCCAAAGGCGAAATTTACCTTGAAAATAATAAAGTAATAATTAAGGAGTGAAAACATGAAAAAGAGAGCACTTATCAGCGTATCTGACAAAACCGGTCTGTTGGATTTTGCGGCTGCCCTTGCCAGATTGGATTATGAAATCGTTTCTACCGGTGGCACCTATAAGGCTATCAAAGAAGCAGGTATTCCTGTAACATATGTCACTGAGGTAACAGGTTTCCCGGAAATTCTTGACGGCAGAGTAAAAACCTTGAATCCTTATATCCATGGCGGCATTCTTGCAATGCGCACTCCCGGGCATTTGGCACAGCTTGAGGAGCATGAGATTACTCCTATCGACATTGTTGCAGTCAATCTTTATCCTTTCCGTCAGACAGTTGCAAAACCTGATGTAACTCTTGAGGATGCAATTGAAAACATTGATATCGGCGGTCCTACAATGGTTCGTTCTGCGGCCAAAAACCATAAGTATGTTGCTATCGTTGTTGATCCTGCCCGTTATCCTGAGTTTATTGAGAAGCTTGAGAAAGGCGAAATGGACGAGGCTTATCGCTTTGATCTTGCCCGTGCAGCCTTCAGACATACCGCTGAATACGATGCATACATTTCCCGCTACCTTGATAATCTTGAACCCAAGGCTCCTAAATTCCCCGCAGGGCTTGTCCTGCCTGGTGAAAAAGTTATGGATCTTCGTTATGGTGAAAACCCTCACCAGACTGCAGCTTTCTACCGTATGAGTGATGCTATGAAATCTTCTATTGCCAATGCAAAACAATATGGCGGTAAAGAACTGTCTTTTAATAATATTGTTGATATCAATGCTGCTTTGGAACTTGTCCGTGAATTTGATAAACCCGCTTGCGTTATCGTTAAGCATACCAATCCTTGCGGTACTGCAACAGGTACTGATATGCAGGATGCTTATACAAAGGCATTTGCCGCTGACCCTGTTTCTGCATTTGGTGGTATTGTTGCTCTTAACCGTGAAGTCGATGAGCTGTGTGCACATGAATTGGTCAAAACTTTCCTTGAAGCAGTTATTGCTCCCGCATATTCCCCCAAGGCACTTGCAATCCTGGCTGGGAAGAAAAATCTGCGTGTAATGGAGACCGGCGAACTTGAGCCCGCAACTGCCTATATGGATATCAAAAGAGTCAATGGTGGTTTCCTTGTACAAGACAGCGATGCCAAAACTGTTACCGAAGCTGATCTTCGCTGCGTAACCAAGCGTCAGCCCACCGAGGCGGAGATAGCTGAGCTTCTCTTTGCCTGGAAAATAGTTAAGCATACCAAATCTAATGCTATAGTTGTTACAAAAGACAATCAGTCTCTTGGTGTTGGTGCAGGTCAGATGAACCGCGTTGGTTCTGCTGAGATAGCATTCAAACAGGGCGGAGAAAAATGTAAGGGTGCAGTTCTTGCTTCCGATGCATTCTTCCCCTTCCGTGATACTATAGATGCAGCAGCTGCAGCAGGTATCACCGCAATTATCCAGCCCGGTGGCTCTATCCGTGATGATGAAAGCATTTTAGCTGCTGATGAACACGGAATTGCTATGGTATTCACTGATTTCAGACATTTCAAACACTAATTTTTCGGAGGTCGAAATGAAGGTTCTTGTTGTTGGTTCCGGCGGCAGGGAGCATGCCCTTGCATATAAGCTGGCTCAAAGTCATAAGGTAAGTAAGATTTATGCAGCTCCGGGCAATGGCGGTATTGCCTCTATTGCTGAATGTGTTGCAATTTCTGCAACTGATGTTGAAGCAATCTGCAATTTTGTTGTCGAAAATGATATTGCCTTCACTGTTGTAGGACCTGAAGCGCCTTTAGCTGCAGGTTTGGTAGATGCTTTGCAAGAGCGCGGTAGAGCTGCATTCGGTGTTACAAAAGACGCCGCCCAGCTTGAAAGCTCCAAAGGATTTGCTAAAAACCTGATGAAAAAATATAGCATTCCTACTGCTGCTTATGAAATTTTTGATGACTATGCAGCAGCAAGAGCATATGTTGAAAATCAGAAGTTTCCGCTTGTAGTTAAAGCTGACGGTCTTGCAGCAGGCAAAGGTGTTATAATTGCCGAAAATCTGGCTGATGCAGAAGCTGCATTGAAGGATATTCTTCTTGATAATGCCTTTGGCTCTGCCGGCAGCAGTGTTGTCATTGAAGAATTCTTAAACGGTGAGGAAGTCAGTGTTCTTGCTCTTTGTGATGGAGAATTTATTCTTCCGCTTGAGCCCTCTCAGGATCATAAACGCGCTCTCGATGGTGATAAGGGACTCAACACAGGTGGAATGGGTGCATATTCTCCTGTCCCGATTTATACTCCCGAATTAGCTGAGAAAACCGTCAAGCTTGTTCTCGAGCCCACGATTGCGGCGTTGAAGAGTGAAGGTATTATTTATAAGGGCATTATTTATGCAGGATTAATGGTTGAAAATGGCGAACCTAAGGTGCTTGAGTTTAATTGCCGTTTCGGTGATCCTGAAACAGAGGCAGTTCTTTACCGCATGGAAAGTGATTTGCTCGAAGCTTTTGAAGCAGTTTATACAGGTTCTTTGGCTCATTATGAACTTAAATGGAGTGATGAACCTGCGGTTTGCGTTGTTGTGGCATCAGGGGGGTATCCAGAAGCCTATGAAAAGGGCAAAGAGATATCTGGACTTGATAATGTGAATGAAAATGAGGCAGTTGTTTTCCACGCAGGCACCAAACTTATTGATGGCAAGATATTTACAGATGGCGGCAGAGTTCTGACAGTTACAGCCAAAGGTAAAGATATCGCTGCAGCACGTGATAAGGCTTATGCTGCGATTGAGAAGATTTCTTTTGATAAAGCTTTCTTCCGTCATGATATTGCGCACCGTGCTTTAAAATAAACTAAAGTCGGTTTAACTGCATAAAAACTTTAATTAAGGGAATTCTATCCAAAAAGGAGAAGTATTTTGGATAGAATTTCTTTTTATTTAGAAGATAACATCAACCGCTTAAAACAGGAACTCAACGAGATTTCAAATCTTGTGCTGCGCAGCTTTTATATTGCGCAGGACAATGGCAGTAAAAGAAAAATGCTGCTTGCATATTTTGACGGTATGAATGACAAAGCCTTGATTGATGCAAATCTTCTTTCGCCGCTTATGAATCCATTATGTATTGTTTCTGCCAACAATGATGGATTTTTGCAAAGGGTAGTGGAGGAGAGGCTTGCGGTTTCTCATGCAAAAAACGGTACAAAGTTTTCAGAGATAAAAGAAGCGATCCTGAATGCGAATTGTGTTCTCCTGGCCGATGGCTGCTGCAATTTTTATATTTTCGATCTCAAAAAATTCCCTGTTCGTTCTGTAACACAGCCGGACACTGATATGGTCATACGTGGACCACGTGAGGGTTTTACGGAAAATATTCAGATGAATATGTCTATGCTGAGAAGACGGTTGAAAGTAGCCGATTTCAAAACTGAGGTTCAAAAAATCGGCAGATATTCCCAGACTGATATTTGTATATGCTATATCGAGAGCATAGTCAAAAGAAAAATAGTAGATGAATTGAAAAGCAGGCTCGAAAGGATAGATATTGACGGTATACTGGATTCGGGATATATTGAGCAGTTAATAGAAGATGCACCTCTTTCTCTTTTCCCAACTGTAGGCAACAGCGAAAAACCTGATATAATAGCTGCTAAAATGTTGGAGGGTAAGATTGCAATCATTGTTGACGGATCACCGATTGTGCTTTTTGTACCAAAGCTTTTTCCCGAAAGCTTTCAAGTGAGTGAGGATTATTATAATCGTTTTTATTTTTTCTCATTTATAAGATTGCTGCGTTGGATGGCTTTTTTCATTGCTATATTTGTTCCGGGGTTTTATATTTCAATTACGACATATCATCAGGAAATGCTGCCATCAAATCTGATTATGACGATGGCGGCAGCCGAGCAGGACACGCCATTTTCAAGCGGCTTTTCTATGCTCCTGATGATAATCATTTTTGAAATTTTGCGTGAAGTTGGTGTACGCCTCCCGGGTGCCATAGGACAGACAGTTGGTATTGTAGGTGCTTTGATTATGGGCGATGCTGCTGTTTCTGCAAATATCATTTCGGCGCCTGTCCTAATTGTTATGGCTTTAACAGTTATTTGCTCTTATGTCTCTCCTTCATTGAATAATGTCGTGGCTATATTGCGCTTCATATTTATTTTTGCAGGTTGGGCGCTGGGGGGCTTTGGAATTATGATGATAGCTTTGCTTTTAACCTTTTATGCAGCATCTTTGCGTTCTTTCGGCATACCTTATCTTTCGCCGATTGCACCTTTTGAAACAAAAGCAGCAGGGGATATATTCGTCAGAAAGCCGCTTTGGAGCCTAATATACCGGCCACGGCTTTTGACAGAGAATCGGCAAAGAATGAAAAAAGGACTCAAGCCCCATCCACCTGTAAATAAAGGAGAAAAAAATGAGAATTAGACTGTTGATTCTTTGTGTAGCTCTGTTATTAGCTTTGTCAGGATGCTCCGGTGCAATAGAATTGCAGGAAACAGGTATTGTTATGGGTATAGGAATTGATGCATCTGAAGACGGTGAATCGGTGGAGATAACTGTTGAAATTGCAAATTACACTGAGGATTCCAGCAAGAGCGCTGATTCACCGCAGGATAATATATTCACTTCCAAAGGTAGGACTATTACTGATGCAATCAATAATCTTAAGTCCACTGTAGATAAGTATTTATTCTGGGGGCATAACAAAGTAATTATTTTTGGTGAGAAGATATTGCAAGCTGGAATCAATGCTCATATTGATGCTTTTATTCGCAATGCGGAAATGCGTCCTACAGCATTTATTCTTGCTTGTGAAGGAAGAGCGGCAGAGATTTTCAATGGGAAGTCAGGACTTGCCTCATCTGTTTCTTTTGGTATTGCCGGTATGCTGGAAAGAAACGGAAAACAAACCAGAAATAAAAAGCTTGGCTGTAACATTCAGGAATTCAGTGAAAATATGCTGAACCAATATCCTGCTAACATTGTGCCTTATCTGAAGTTTAAATCCTCTGAGGACACAAACGAGCAAAAAAGCGAAGAAAAACAGCAGGAACAACAAAAAAAGAAAAAAGAGATTGAAATCGAAAGCTATGCAGTGATTTCTGCTGAAGGCAAAATGGTTTCTAAACTTGATAAAAAGGAACAGCTTGGAGCTTTTTTGCTGTTGGATAAGCTGGAATCGGAAATAATTACTGTTGAAAATAACAGCGAAAAATTCTCTCTTGAACTTTATTCGTCAAAGATAAGTATTGATTATACGAATAATGTGTTCAGAATTGAATTAAATGCGGATTGCAAAATGTATGAAGTCTTTATTCCAGATAAGGTCAATTCAAAGCCTGACCTTGAGTTAGTTGAACAACTTGTTAAAAATTATGTTTCGGAAGCAATACTTTCAGCGTTTTCTGCAGAACGGAATTGTAGAGAAGACTTCTTGCAATTAGGACAACAAATATACCGTATGCCTAAAGATAAAAGCAATAGCATCGAGTTTTCTGTACAAAAAATAGCTGAACCTGAGCTAAAAATTAATATCGATGTGGTTTTTTCAGGTGAAATATTTAATACTATTTAGGAGTAATATGAAGCAGATTATATCAAAATTTCAAATGCTGTCGTTGATTTTACTTTGCAGCT
>JAFSIU010000109.1 GCA_017439615.1 Bacillota bacterium | reverse complement strand
TTTGGTATTCCGTCAGCAGTATTGATGGAAAATGCTGCACTCGGTGTTGTGAAAGCTGCAGAAGAAATCTTAGGCGATGCAGCAGGAAAGAAGATTGCTGTTTTCTGTGGAGCAGGGAATAATGGCGGTGATGGCTATGCCGCAGCCCGTCATCTGTTCAATCGCCACGCCTCCGTCAAGGTTTTTATGCTTTGCGAACCTGATGCTTTGCAGGGAGATGCAGCACTCAATTTTGGTATATTGCAGAAAATGGGTGTTGAAACCCAGCTTGTCAAAACAGAATCGCAGATCAATTTAATGAAGCTTTCGCTCATCAATTGTGATGTCATTATTGATGCCCTTCTCGGCACAGGTCTTTCGGGTGCTGTTTCGGGCAAATATAAGGCTGTCATTGATGTTATCAACTCCACTCGCTGTCCTGTCATTGCGGTGGATATTCCTTCAGGTCTCAATGCGGATGATGGCAGCATACACGGCAGCTGTATCCGTGCCGATGTAACGGTTACCTTTGCTTATCCCAAACTCGGCATGGTTTTTGCCCATGCCGGAGAATATGTCGGCAAACTTGTTGTTGCTGATATTTCTATGCCTCAGGAGGTTGAGCAGGAGATATCTGCAAGGCGTGAGCTGATCACGGTTGATTTTTGCCGTCGTTTTCTGCCGAAGCGCAATTTATCGGCACATAAGGGCGATTTTGGAACAATGCTGCTTGCAGCAGGCTCAAAGGATATGCCCGGTGCTGCAGCACTTTCTGCCAATGCCGCCTTTGCTTGTGGTGTGGGCAGAATTCAGGCAACGCTTCCTTCTGCCTGCCGCAATAGCTTCACCTCTCTTGTTCCTGAAGCAACTATGATATCTCTGCCGCAGGAAAATGCTGAATATCTACATTCTTCATGCATTGATGCCATAAGCGATAATGAATTCTCTGCTATGGTTTTAGGTATGGGATTGGGCAGAGAAGAAGAAACAAAGAATGCAGTCAAAGCCTTGCTCAGTGCCATTGAAGTGCCGACAGTTGTCGATGCGGATGCGCTTTTTGCACTCGTCAAAGAAAAAGAGTTCGTTAAGGAATTGAAGCATCCTTTGATTTTTACTCCGCATGAGGGTGAATTTTCAAGACTTTATGGCAGGAATATTGAATATATACATAAAAACAGAGTGGCTGCTGCTCAGCTTTTCGCTATTGAATGGAATGTTGTTTTGGTGCTCAAAGGTGCGAATACAATAATCGCAACCCCCGATGGTAGATTGTTCATCAACAGCACAGGCAATCCGGGCATGGCAACTGCCGGCAGCGGTGATGTGCTTTCTGGTATGATTGGTGCATTGCTGGCACAAAAGCTGCCTCCCGCAGCCGCAGCCGCAGCAGGTGTTTATCTTCACGGTGCAGCAGGCGATGCAGCTTCTGCCGCACTTGGTGAATATTCCGTGAAAGCAGGAGATATTCTGCGTTTTATCCCCGAGGCTTTCAAATCAATAAAATAAACAGGAGAACAAAAAATGGAATTTATCGGTATTAGACCTGCTTGGATGGAAATAGATCTGCAGGCAATCCGTAGTAATATCAGAGAGATTCAAGCACAAATCGGTCAAAGCTCAATTTGTGCTGTAGTAAAGGCCAATGCCTACTCACACGGCGCAGAAAGAATTGCCGCTATCGCAGCAGAAGAAGGCTGCCGTATGCTTGCTGTTGCAACCTGCAATGAAGCAGTTGCCCTGCGTAACAGCAGCAAGCTGCCCGTTTTATGTTTAGCGCATATTGAAGACGAACAGATTCCTGCTGCGGTCCGCAATGATATAACCTTGACCGTATTCACTTATGAAATGGCAGAAAAAATCAATAAAGAAGCTTTGTCTCAGCAAAAGAAAGCAACCGTGCATATCAAGATTGACACGGGTATGAGCCGCATTGGTCTTCTTGCCAATGAAAAGGGAATGGCTGATGTCAAAAGAATATGCCAATTGCCTATGCTCAATTGCGAAGGCTTGTTTACTCATTTTGCCAATGCAGATGCTCTTGACAAAAGTCATACTCTTGGGCAGATTTCCCGATTTGATGACTTTTGCGAGGAATTGCGGCAGGCAGGTTTCGAATTTGAGATTTATCATGCCTGCAACAGTGCGGGTATAACTGATTTTCCGCAGGCTCACTTTGATATGGTTCGTCCCGGAATTTTGCTTTATGGCTATTATCCCTCTGACTTCGTGAATAAAAAGAGACTGATGCTGCGTCCCGCCATGTCAGTTAAGATGAAGATAAGCCGTGTGCAAAGAATTGAAGCAGGTGTTTCGGTCGGTTATGGCTGCAAATTCACTGCTGATTCTCCCCGTATTATCGCCACTCTGCCTGTTGGCTATGCTGATGGTGTGCCTTATGCTTATGCAGCAGGCGGCGAGGTGCTGATTGCTGGCAAAAGAGCTCCCTTGGTAGGCTCAGTGTGCATGGATCAGATGATGGCTGATGTTACTGATATCCCTGAATGCAAAGCAGGCGATGAAGTGGTATTGATAGGCAGACAGGGGAATGAGGTCATCACTCCCGAAGAGATAGCAGAAAAGTGCCATACAATCAAATATGAGATCATCACAAATCTCAATAACAGACTTTTGCCTGTCTATATTAATGAATAGTCAGCATGGCATAAGTAAACTATAAACATATTTCGACCGGGAGGGTGTTTATTATTCATAAGCACCCTCTTTTCTTATGCATAAAACCTCTGCCGTTTTGGGAATAATCACCATATAAGAATTTTCTGCATGAAAGCAATTTATTATGAGCATCACAGCTTATGAAAATGAAGGCGGAGGAGAATATGGTCAAAAGAGGAGAAATATTTTTTGCATCTTTGAGTCCTGTGCAGGGGTCTGAACAGGGTGGTACTCGCCCTGTACTTATTATTCAGAATGATGTCGGCAATCAACACAGCCCTACCACTATTGTGCTGGCAATTACATCACAAATGAATAAGTCCAAGCTGCCGACTCATGTTGATCTACCCAAAGAGGAGAGTGGTCTGGAAAGAGATTCTGTTGTCCTGGCGGAGCAGGTGCGAACGATTGACAAAAGCAGATTAGGCAACAAGGTGGCAAGTTTGCAGCAGCATACAATGGAGAAAATTGAAAAGGCTTTGTCGATAAGTATTGGTATATAAACATTCTTAAGACGGCTTATAATTTTTTTTATTACATCATAAGAAAAAAGTATTAAAAATAAGACAAAAAATACTATGTTGTATATTTACAATTAAAAAATTCGGTGTTATTATATACCATATTCCAATTCGACATTAAGAATTGCATAACAAACAGAAAGAGGTAAAAGAATGTTACAGTACGAAGAAAAGAAACAAATTTTGATGGATTTCATTTTGTTGTCAATGAATAAGGTCATCAAGCCTTATGAAGAATCCAATTCCTGCCCCTTGGGTTATCGCCAGCTTTTCGCTTTGGAAGTTCTGACAATCAGCGGTCCTGTTACCATGACAGATTTCTCCGACCGTGTTAATATCAAAAAACAGCAGGCAACAAAATTAGTCAATCGCCTTGTTGAACGTGGATTTGTTGAACGTCTCTATGACAAGAATGATCGCCGCACCATCAAGATTATCATCACTCCCGAAGGCAGAGATTTTCTTGCCAACAATAACACCCGCAGCGTTGACGGTCTGATGGAGATCATCTCTGATATGGAGGATGAAAGCGCTTTCTATGAAAGCCTGAAGAAAACCAATGAATTCATCTCCAAGCTTCCCAAATATGAAGGTCCCGAATTGGATGAAATGCTTGGTTAATTAAGTGCTGAAGCCCCTTTTGGAAGGGGCTTTTTCTTTTTTTTGCTCAAGCTGGAATCAGGTTGCATATAATATTCTGAATACTTAATGTGACAGGAGTAATATTATGCAGCCTTTGATTTTGATAACCTGCTCTGCCAATGAAGAAGATTTCTGTCTGCGGCGGAAATATTGTGAAAGAATTGTTGCAGCGGGCGGTATTCCATTGATTGCTCCTGCCGCAGATGCTGGTTTAACAAAGTTTGTCAGTACAGCAGATGCATTGCTTTTAAGTGGCGGAGGTGATGCTGATGCAGGTCTTTACGGCGAGACGAAAAATGCTTTTTGTGGTGTGCTTGATTTGGCAAGAGATGCCTTTGAGCTTGAACTGATCCAATTGTTTTGGCAAAATCATAAAGCAATATTAGGAATATGCCGAGGAATGCAGATGATAAATATTGCTTTTGGCGGAACGCTTTACCGGGATATAATTGAAACAGGCAGCTGTATTACACATATGCAGGAAAAAGCAAAGCATGAAACGGCCCATAAAGTGTTTTTGTATGGCAAGCTTCGGAAAAAAGCAGGGGAAGCCATTGAAGTGAACAGCTTTCATCATCAGGCGGTAAAGGATTTGGGCAATGGTTTGATATGCGCCGCAGAAAGTGAAGACGGGTTATGCGAAGCATTTTACGGCAAAAAAGGTTTTCTGCTTGGAGTGCAATGGCATCCCGAATACTTATATGACAGTTTATCGGAGGCTGTTTTTAAGTCTTTCATACTTGCGGCAAAAGCAAAATAAGTGTATAATCATTTATATCTGCCATCGCATTTTAGAAGGCTTTTTGCGAAATAGGGCAGCAGAAGGGAAACCTGTTGTGCAATATCTGACAATATCTGCCGATGAAACAATGGAAATAGCACAGAAGCTGGGTGAGGCTTTGCCTGCTGACAGCCTGCTCATATTGAACGGTGATCTTGGAATGGGCAAAACTGTGTTTGCTAAAGGACTGGCAGCAGGACTCGGTATCACTGAGCGTATTACAAGTCCTACATTTTTGCTCGTGCAGGAATATGATGGCGGCAGACTTCCTTTTTGTCATATGGATGCATATAGGCTTGAGGATTGTCCGGTAGCAGATCTGGGTTTGGATGATTATTGGAGCAGCCGTGGGGTATGTCTCATCGAATGGGGCGAACTGCTTTCTGAGATATTGCCCGAAAGCTATACTAAGATAGAAATAGCAAGGCTTGATGATGAGCATAGGGTTTTCACAGTTTCCGGTGAACACGAGGCTCTTATCGCAGAGCTTTGGAAAGACTTTGAATATAAATGATGCGGAGAAACAAATGAAAATAATAGCAATTGATACAGCATCTTCTGCTTGTTCGGCAGCAGTTGCTGATGAAAAGGGAATAATCGCACATTTTGAATGTGCATCCGGCAAGCCTCATTCCTTGGATTTTTTGCCGGGTGTTGCGGCAATGCTTGAGGAGGCAGGGTTGAAACTTGCTGATATGGATGCTGTTGCCGTAACGATCGGCCCCGGTTCTTTCACGGGGATCAGGATTGGTCTTGCAACTGCAAAAGCTTGGGGACAAGCCCTGCATATACCTATAATCCCTGTAATTACTCTTGATGCTTTAAGCTATAACATAGAGGGTGTTTGCTGTCCTGTTCTCGATGCTCGCAAGAATGAGGTTTACACAGCTGTCTATCGTGATGGTAAGCTTTTGGGTGAATACAGAGCTGTTTCGCCTTCTGTTTTATGCGATGACTTAAAGCAGTTTGATGAGCCTGTTTGCTTTACAGGCGACGCTGCGGCGGTTTATGCAGACTTGTTCGAAAAAGAATTGGGCGAAAAGTTTATTAAAGCTGACGATGACCGATTGCTGTTCATGGCAGCACCTGCCGCGCTTCTTGCACGTGAGAAGCTTTTGCAGGGTGAAACTGTTGATGCTTTGGAATTGGATGCTTTTTATCTTCGTGTTTCCGAAGCAGAGCAAAAGAGGATGCAGAAAAATGACTGAATTGAACAACTTAGCTATCAGAAGGCTGACAATTGAAGATATTGACTCGCTCTGTCTGATAGAAAATCTGTCTTTCCCGACTCCGTGGACAAGGGAAAGCTATCAGCATGAGCTTGCAGAGAATCCCTTGAGTATTTTTGTCGGCTGCTTTGAGGGGGACAGGCTTTTGTCTTTCGGCGGCTTTTGGAAAATTCTCGATGAAGCGCATATCACCAATGTTGCTGTTCATCCCGATTTCAGAGGACAGGGGATAGGCGAATTCACTATGCGGAATCTGATGATTGCCGCAATGCAGGAAGACTGCCGCTGGATGACACTGGAGGTGCGTGTATCCAATCTTACTGCGCAGGGCTTATATAAAAAGCTCGGCTTCAAGGTGGCAGGTGAAAGACCGCACTATTATGAAAATGACGAAGCAGCTGTAATAATGTGGCTGCAATTGAATTAATGAAAAGAGGAAAGATTTTGAGAATTCTGGCTATTGAATCAAGCTGTGATGAAACCGCCGCCGCCATTGTTCGTGATGGCAAAGAGGTTTTGTCGAATATAATAGCGACTCAGATCCCCGTGCATCAGATCTATGGCGGTGTGGTGCCGGAGATTGCTTCACGCTGCCATTTGCAGAATATTGCGCCGACAGTTGAGCAGGCATTGCAGCAGGCAAATATGACATTTGATGATGTTGATGCAATTGCCGTAACAGCAGGTCCCGGTTTGGTGGGTGCCTTGCTGGTCGGTGTTTCTTATGCCAAAGCGCTTGCCTATGCTCTGCAAAAGCCGCTTATCGGTGTGCATCATTGGCAGGGACATCTTTGTGCTTTGCAGCTTGAACATGATATCGAATATCCTTATCTGGCACTCGTTGCTTCAGGCAGCCACAGCGGCATTGTTGAAGTACTTTCCGATAATGATTTCCGTTTGCTCGGTGCAAGCCTTGATGATGCGGCAGGTGAGGCTTTTGATAAGATATCCCGTGCTCTTGGCTTGGGCTATCCCGGAGGCCCTGCTATTCAAAAGGCAGCACTTCTGGGTGATGCCGCAAAAATCAGCTTCCCGATCGCCAAAACTCATGATACCTATGATTTTTCTTTTTCAGGATTGAAATCCGCTGTGCTCAATCATATCAATCAGCGCAGAATGCGCGGGGAAGAATTGACTGAGCAGGATAAATATGATTTGGCTGCTTCCGCACAGGAGGCAATTTGCACCGCCTTGGCCGAAAAAACTCTGCTGGCAGCTCAGACCAAGGGGTATTCCGTGATAGGAGTTGTCGGTGGTGTTGCGGCCAATCAGCTGCTTCGCCAAAAGCTTGCCGATAACAAAAACGGTATCAGGGTTATTTATCCGTCTCCCATATTCTGCACTGATAATGCTGCGATGATCGGCGCTGCTGCCTATAACTATTATCAAAGAGGTGAATTTGCGGATATGTCCTTGAATGCCGATCCGCGCAAACCGATATATTTTGTATAAATTTTCTTTCATTTTTCGACATAATGCGACTTAGAAAATCAAATTGTATGAAATTCATTCCATATATGACACAATCTTTTGACAAGGTGTTTTGTTGAAAACGCAACTTGAAAATACTGCAAATTTTCATTACGGTGAATCGTATTTTTCATAAAATGCTCGAAATTACTTGCTTGAATCCTGATATTGAAATGTGTATAATCTAAATCAGCTTTTGACTATCTGTTTTTGCGAAATGGAGATTTTGATGTATAAGGTAAGCACACAGAATATGATAATGGGACAGGACAGAGATTTTGCTGATTTGCTGCAGGAGCTTGCCATGGGCATTGCTCATGATGTGCGTAATCCTCTCTCCACTGTCAAAGGGCTTCTCAGTCTTATACAGCTGCAGCACAAGGATGATGCAGAATTGCTTGAACAGACGAAACAAATCGGAGTGCAGATCGATTTTGCTTCCAAAACACTTTCTGCTTTTTATAATGTTTTCAATCCTGTTTCTCCCAGAGCAATGCATATGAATCCGGTCAGTCTTTGCCGCGAGGTTATGTGTATTTTCAACGGTGTAGCCATCTTGAACAGAGTGAGCCTGCTTGAAGATTTTCAGTATAAAGGACAGGCTTTGATCAATGCGCAGGGCTTTACTCAGATAATCATCAATTTTGTCAAAAATGCTATGGATGCGGCAGGCGAGGGCGCAAGCATCACAATCGGTACGGTTGATGAAATGGACAAGGTCAGGGTCTTTGTGCGTGATATGGGAGACGGTATGGAAGAAGAGGTTTTGCATAATGTTTTCCGCGCCTATTATTCCACCAAGGAACGTGGTACAGGACTTGGACTGAATATCTCAATGCATATCGCGCGCTATTTCGGCTGGGATATCGAGGCCGAATCCGAGCCTGGCAAAGGAACCACATTTTCTTTGATCGTTCCCAAATTCTGACATAAATTAAAAATCAGTTAATCTTGCTGTGCTAAAGTCATTTCATAAGTTGAAAATACTTTGTGAAATGACTTTGTTTTTATTTTATTTCTCATAAAACGACTTGCAAAATCATATTAAGAGATATAAAATAAAAGAGTTGAATTTATCCATTGACAAGGAGGACAAAAAATGAATTTGAAACCTTTGGGCGAAAGAGTTATCGCCAAACCGGTTGCCGCTGAAGAAAAAACCAAGAGCGGAATCGTTTTACCTGATGCAGCAAAGGAAAAGCCTCAGGAAGCAATCGTTGTTGCAGTCGGCGAAGGCAAGCTTATGGAATCCGGCAGCCGCATTCCTCTTGATCTGAAGGAAGGCGACCGCATCATTTATGCCAAATATGCCGGTGTCGAGTTCAAAAGAGACGGCGAAGAATATCTTATCCTGAACGGCGAAAAGGATATTCTTGCTGTTATCGAATAGGAGGATTAGGAAATGGCAAAAGATATTAAATTCAATGAAGATGCTCGTTATGCTTTGGAAAGAGGCGTAAACGCTTTGGCAGATGCTGTCAAGGTTACACTTGGCCCCAAGGGCAGAAATGTTATTCTGGCAAAGAGCTATGGCTCTCCGCTCATCACCAATGACGGTGTAACCATCGCACGCGAGATCGAGCTTCCCGATGCCGCCGAGAATATGGGCGCACAGCTTGTAAAAGAAGTTGCGTCCAAAACCAATGATGTTGCAGGTGATGGTACCACCACCGCTTGCCTTTTGGCTCAGAATATCATTCGTGAAGGCCTGAAGAATGTTACCGCAGGTGCAAACCCCATGTTGCTCAAAAAGGGTATTGATATGGCTGTCAATACCGCTGTTGAAGAATTGAAGAAAAATGCCCAGAAGGTCAGTTCCAAGGAAGCTATCGCTCAGGTCGCCTCTGTTTCCGCCAATGACACCACCACAGGTGCTTTGATTGCTGATGCTATGGAAAAGGTCGGCAATGACGGTGTTATCACCATAGAGGAATCCCAGGGCTTCCATACCGAGCTTGATGTTGTTGAGGGTATGCAGTTTGACCGTGGCTTCTGCTCTCCCTATATGGTTACCGATACCGACAAAATGGAAGCAGTTCTCAATGATTCCTTCATCCTCATCACCGACAAGAAGATTTCCTCCATTCAGGAAATTTTGCCCTTGCTCGAA
>JAFSIU010000108.1 GCA_017439615.1 Bacillota bacterium | reverse complement strand
GCGGTCTCCGCACCCCTGCTTTTTCTGTCAGACAGATTTTTCGACAATGCTCTTGGCATTTTTGAGATTATGCACCTGCTGCAGAGCCTTGCCGGTGCCGCGTGCCACGCAGGAAATGGGATCATCGGCAACAGTTGCACGTAAGCCAAGCTGCTTTTGCAGCAGCAAATCTATGCCGTGCAGCATAGCACCGCCACCTGTGAGCGTGATGCCGTTTTCCATAATATCAGCGCAAAGCTCGGGCGGGGTTTCGGCCAGCACCTGTCTTACTGCGGTGACGATATTCTCCAAGGGCTCCTGCATTGCTTCAAAGCTTTCGACCGAGGAGAAGGAAATGCTCTTGGGCATACCTGAGAGCAGATCTCTGCCGCGAACCTCCATTGTCATATTTTCGCTCAGGCCATGCGGGAAGGCCGTGCCGACTGCAATTTTCAGATCCTCGGCAAAGCGCTCGGAGATCTGCAGATTGTGATGGCGGCGGATATAGCGGACAATGGCTTCATCGAATTTATCGCCGCCAAGGCGGATAGAACGGCTGCAGACAATGCCCTGCAGAGAGATAACAGCGATATCTGTGGTGCCGCCGCCGATATCAATAATCATCTGGCCATAAGGCTTGGTAATATCAAGATCTGCACCGATAGCCGCTGCCAGCGGTTCCTCAATGAGATAGACCTCGCGTGCGCCTGCTTCCATGGCAGATTGACGGACGGCTCTTTCTTCAACGCCTGTAACACCCGAAGGAATGCATATCATAATGCGGGGGCGGAAAACCATACTGCGGCTGATCGCCTTGCCGATGAAATGCTTGAGCATTTTGAGAGTTATGTCATAATTGGCAATAACGCCGTCACGCAGGGGACGGACAGCGACGATATTGGCGGGAGTGCGGCCGAGCATGCTTTTGGCCTCATCACCGATGGCAACGATTTTGCCCTGTTTTTCATCGATCGCAACAACAGAGGGCTCGCGCAGAACAACGCCCTTGCCCTTGACATATATCAATATGCTCGCCGTTCCTAAGTCGACGCCTATATCATAACCCAAATTAAAGCTCATAATAACCTCCGAGGGAAAAACTCTTCTTTCATTATATCGACAAAATCAGCTTGTGTCAAACCTTGCAATCCCGCAAAAGCCCCTGTCTGCATAAAATATAGCAAAGAAATTTTTCAAAAGGAGAGCAATGCCATGAAAGCGCTGATTTTTTGGGCGGCGATCGGCTTTCTTTTTCTCATATTAAAGCAAATGGGCATATCTGCAGGCTTGCTTTGCTGGACTTGTCTTTTGCTTGTCGCTGCGCTGCTTTTCGGTTTTCTCCGCGCGGTGCTGAGCGGGATAGAAAATGAGGACAAGGAGCTTGAAGAGGATATTTTGGAGGAATGGACATAGCTGGCAGGCACTTTGTCAAAAAAGACGGCATATAATGAAGCAGCAAAGCACAAGGAGGAATGAAAATGGAGATTTTGACCTGCGATATTGTGGAGCTGCTGAAGGCAGCAATTCTTGATGAAAAGGAAGCGGCACAGTTTTATGAGCTTCTGGCAGAGGCAGCGCCCGATGGGGAAATTCGGCAAAAGCTGCTGAATATACGCCGCAAGGAGCTGATGCATTTTGAGCTTTTGCAGGAGATTTTTGCTGATATCACCGGCAGAGAATATCCCGCAAACAGCAAAGCCGCCGAGGAGATCGGCAGCTTTGGCGAGGGCTTGAAAAAGGCGATATGCGGAGAGCTGGAGGCGGCGGAAAAATATTCGGAGCTGGCATGCTGCCTGCCCTGTATGCGCCACAAGGAGCAGGTGATAGGCACACTCAATGATGAAAAATGCCATGCCAAAATGCTTTTTGCACTTTTTGAGGAGATGAAATAAGCTGACTTCTCCCAAACGCTGACGCACAATTCAGATTTTCCATCAAAAAAACAGAAAGAGCACCTTTTCAGGTGCTCTTTGTCATAAGAAGCTGAACGAATTTCTTATCAACTTTTGGCAGCCACCATTCCCTGATACCCTCTTTTTCGGCAATTTCGCAGATCTCTGCCTCGATCTCCAAAAAGAAACCATTGTCTAAAGCATCGCTTTGCCTCAATCTTTCCCTCAGTAATGCAGCAAGCCCACTTTTATCAATAGAATACACAAGCACGCCTTTTTCAAAAATCAGTTCTGTCAGCTTTTGATAAGACCATGCTCTCTGACTGCCTGCATGAACATAAAAAGCATCCAAAAAATGCTGTCCGAGCAAAAGCCTGCCTGTAAAAGATATACCGATATCAAGACCGCGATAAACAAAAAAGTCCTCACCCGCCTCTGCAGCGATGCCCTGCAGCAAGGGACAAGCATCATTCCTGCAATGAATATGCAATTCTCTCAAAAATATTCCTTGCGGCATTATCTCATAAATACAGTAATACCCACGCCTGCAATCTGTGCGGCGGTATTCGGGAATGATACCGTACCTGCGGGGATCAAAGCCAAAAGGCTTGCTGCAATCAACAAAAAACACTTTTTCGCCCTTATATAAAAAGATATCTTCTTTCTGAGCTGTCATTTTTTCTCCTTTGCAAACAAAAAGCGGCGCTTATTTATCCTTCTTATAGAGCAAGGGCTCGAAATATTCTTCATACCAAGACTGAGCTTTTTCCCCGTTGTTTTCTTCATTCTCCACAATGCTTATCAGCGCATCATCGACATAGAAGAAATTGAGATTGCCTTTGACGGGGAAGGGACGGACTGCACGCACATTTTCCAGCTTCCAGGCATAAAGTCGTTCTTCGGGGAGAGGCGGTGCATCGAGCCCCAGCATTTCATAATTGCCCTCATTGACTCTGAAAACATCGGTCAGCTCCACAACACAAAGAGCATGGCCTGAGACGGTGTTCTCCACTTTGGGCATTGCGCTGCTGCAAATCAGCAGGTCGCCGCGGTGCTCGGTACTGCGGCTGCGATATTCATAGGCTTTTTTATCACATAAAATCAAATGCGCCCAAGGCTGTCGGATGGAAATTGCTTTCATTTTCATCACCCTTTCTCTGTTATAATCCCAATATAGCACAAAAAAGGTACGATAAAAGGTATGAAAAAATATAAAACCCGCTGTATATCACAAGATATACAGCGGGTCGTCTGATTTAGTCTCTGGGGCGCATGGTGGGGAACAAAATGACATCGCGGATGGAGGCGCTGTCGGTGAGCAGCATACTGAGTCTGTCGATGCCGATGCCCAAGCCGCCTGTGGGGGGCATACCGTGATCGAGAGCGCGGAGGAAATCCTCATCGGTCTCATTGGCTTCATCATTGCCCTTTGCACGCTCTTCCATCTGCATTTCAAAGCGATAGCGCTGGTCGATGGGGTCATTGAGCTCGGAATAGGCATTGGCGAGCTCGCCGCCGTTGACAAAGGCCTCGAAGCGATAGGTCAGGGAAGGATTATCATCCTTGCGCTTGG
>JAFSIU010000107.1 GCA_017439615.1 Bacillota bacterium | reverse complement strand
TATCGAAGAAGGTCTCCGCTTCGCTATCCGTGAAGGCGGCAGAACTGTTGGTTCCGGTGTTGTTTCCAGCATCAACGAATAAGAGTTTTCCTAATCAATATATAAAACAGAGCGCTTTTAAAAAGCGCTCTGTTTTTATTTTTGTGGATATATTTCTGCATTGCAATTGTAATGCAGAAATATATAGCTATCCATTTTATACTTTATGCAATGCTAAATATTGCGAGGTGTTTTTATGAGCAAGTTTGAAATTCCCTATGTGCCTTCTGTGAGGTATATGAATGTTGCTTTCCCTAAAGAGATGGTTGATGAAGTTCAAGGGAAAATCGCAGGCAAACAATGCAACTTCTCCGCTTTTGTCATTGCAGCTGTGCGTATGGCTCTGGATGAATTACAAGAAGGTGAAAATGACTAAAGAGAGCTTTTTTCAAAGCTCTCTTTTTTTATGGCAATTATGCAGTCATTATGTTAAGATAATAAAGAAGATTGCACAAAATTGTTCGGAAGGAGGCGGCATATGCTGATCAAACTGCGCGAATTCTTTTCCAATGGACTGCTCACAAACAATCAATTGAAAATCATAGCCTTGCTGGCAATGACCTGTGATCATGTCGGCAAAGAGCTTTTGCCGCAGTTTGACTTCCTACAGACGATAGGAAGGCTTGCGCTGCCGATTTTCGCCTATATGATAGCCGAAGGCGCTTTTTATACTAAAAAGCGCCGCAAATATCTTTTAAATCTTGCTTTGCTTGCCTTTGTTTGTCAATTGGTCTATTTCTTTGTGATGGGCTCGCTTTATCAATGTATTCTGGTAACCTTTTCGCTGTCCGTTTGCCTTATCTATGCCTTTGACTTTTGCCTAAAAAAGCAAAATCTGCAGGGAGGCTTGGTTGCGGGCGCAGTGCTTGCAGCGGTGATTTTTATCTGCACCGAGCTGCCTCTGCTTTTGCCGCGTACTGATTTTTGGATCGACTATGGCATCTGGGGAGTTGTGCTGCCGCTTTTTGTTTTCCTGGGCAAAAAGAAAAGCAGCAAGCTGCTGCTCGCTGCTCTTGGTATGCTTCTTTTGGCGATCGATCTCGGCGGTATGCAATGGTATAGCTTTGCGGCATTGCCTTTGCTTGCGCTCTATAACGGCAAACGTGGCAAATGGAAAATGAAAAATCTGTTCTATATCTATTATCCCGCTCATCTGGTTGTTATATATCTCGTCAGTCTGCTGTGATATATGTATGCTCGAGGAAAAGCGGTTTTTCGAAATAACCCGAAAATGTGAAGACCAGTCTTTCGCTGCCATCACAACGCCAATCCTTTTCATTTGGTGCAATGATGTGTGTGCGGAAGCTTTCAATATTCTCGGCACTCGGAATATATCCGTCTGCCAAGCTGTATGAATCGACTATCACCTCATAGACAGGCTGCCCGTATTCGCCATAATATGTTTTGAATTCACGCAGGGCATAAAGCGGCAGCTCTTTGAGACCGCCTGGATAGGCTGTATAAAGCCCGTTTTCATAATCCCAGCCCTTCCACATGGAAAGATGGCTGAGAGCAGGCACTCCGAAATGCTGCAGCACGACATCTCCCACATATTCCTTGCTCATCCTGCCCTTATCCTCACCCCAATTATCAAGATTGATGGCAAATGCCCAGAAGAGATATTCGGGACTTTCGGTCGGAGCCTTGCCCTGCTCGAAGTAAGGCATATAATCCAAGCGCCAACGCTGTGCAAAATCAAATACCCAAAGTGCAAGTTCCTGTCCCTGTGGCAGAATGTATTCCACCGCTTCGGGCTCTGTCGGTGCTGTCGCTTCTGCCTCTTCATAAACCGTTACGGTTTCTGTTACGGTTACTGTCTGCGGAACAGTTATTGTCTCTGCAACGGTAACCGTTTTTATTTCGGGAACGGTAATGGTTTTGATTTCAAAAACGGTGTTGTATGGTGCGGTGTGCTGTCCGTCCGTAATTTCATAAGATGTGGCATATCCGAATAAAAACATAGCTAAAGGCAGAATCAGTACAGCGGCACAAAGCGCGATGATGACTTTTTTCAGCAGATTCGGCTTTTGTTCAATGCTGACGAAGCTGTTTTGTGTTCTTGGCTCTTCTTTATAAGGATTATTAAAGGCTGAATTCTTCTCGCTTGAATTATTGCCTTCTATATTTTTATTCATCTCGGCAGGATTGGCTTTGGGCATTTCTTTCAGAAATTCATCGAGTGAAACATCAAAAAGCTTGCTCAGTGCGATCAGCTTTTCTGTTTCAGGGTAGGAAAGACCCGTTTCCCATTTGGAAACAGCCTGTCTTGAAACGCCAAGCTTTTCTGCCAATTCTTCCTGTGAATATCCGTTTTCTTTTCTTAAGGTCTGAAGCTTTTGTTCAAAGGTCATTCGCAACACCTCCTGTGTTTTATACTGAAATCATAGCGAAAAAGTTCCCGCTTTTCTACCAATTTTGAGGTGCTTTTTCCGCAACTTTCGGTTGCAGAGGCAATTTTTTAGTGGTATTTTGGCAAAATATAGCTAAAAGGCAGGGAACAGATTCTGTTCCCTGCCTTTTATGTAAAGCATAATTATTTTTTCAGCACTACCTTCAAAACGCGATAAAGCACGAAGAAAATGACGGAATTCAGACCTGCCTTGATGAGATTGAAGGGAATGATGATGGGAACAAGCATTGCCTTCACTGTTTCTATCGGCTGACCGTAGAAATTGACGGTGATGATGAGATTAAGCGGCACCATCATAGCAGCCATTGCCAAGGTGCCAAGCAAAAGACCGATCAGCATGGATTTGACGCTTCTGCCTTTGTTATAGATGAAGTAGGCGACCAGAATGAAGGTTCCCGAAGCAAGAAAATGCATCACAGCACCTACCAGACCATTTCCGCCGAGCAGAAAAGCCTGCAGGAGAGATACAGCAGCCAGAACCTCCAAGCCTGCTACGGGGCCAAGCGCAAAGGTTGCAAGCAACACGGGAACATCTGCCATATCATATTCCATCCATGGTGCAGCGGCAAAAATCGAGGGGTTGAAGGGAATTACGATGACTATGGAGATGGCGGTGAGTAATGCCATAATAGTCAGCTTGTGCACATTGTTGCGCGGTTTGAGTAAGGTTTCCATATAAAATTCCTCCTGTTGCTTTGCTGCCTTGCAAGTCTGAGGACTATAAACAAAAAGCCCATGCATAAAAGCATGGGGCAAAAAGCTTATGCCTGTTTCTTCTTCCATCCGGACTATGACCGTCGGCATCGGAATCTCACCGATTCAACCTTTTGTAAGGCTCGTGGGCTTTACCACCGGTGGGGAATTGCACCCCGCCCCGAAGACAGCTATTAAATTTGTATTTTCATTATATGTGCATTTTGCCTGCCTGTCAATATAAAGCAGGTATTTTTCTTTGTATTTATTTTTGTTCTACTCCCTGTCCTTTTTCATATAAATAATTCAGGGAGGATAAGCTATGAAGATTTTTGATTATCTTTCACCGCGTCTGCAAAAAGCTCTGCAAAAACTTTCTGGTGAGGAGCTCGATGTCTTGGAGGAGATAAGACTGCGTATCGGTCAGCCGCTTTGCCTGCGGAAATATAATGCTTTGTTTTTTCTTACTTTGCAAGGTGAATTGAGCACGCAGCGGGAAAATGCTTTAATAGTCATGAAAGATGATTTGGAAAAGACACTTATGATGCTTTCGCAAAGCTCATTTTATGCACTCGACGAAGAGCTTCGCCGCGGCTATATCACCTTGCCGGGCGGACACCGTGCAGGTCTTTGTGGTCATGCAGTACTTGAAAACGGTCATATCCGAAGCCAAAGAGATATATGTTCTGTTAATCTGCGTATCGCAAAACAGAAAAAAGGCTGTGCAGATAGTCTGATGAGGCATTTAATACAGAAAAGCGGCCTGCCCTTGCACTCTCTTATCATTTCGCCTCCCGGCTGCGGCAAAACGACTGTATTGCGTGATATAGCCTTCTCCTTATCCGAGACTTATGCTCTGCAAGTGGGTATCATTGATGAGCGCTCCGAGCTCGCTGCAATGAGCCACGGCGGTGCTCAATTATCGGTCGGCACTACCTGCGATGTCATTGATGCCTGTCCGAAGGCAGAAGGGATAATGCTGATGCTGCGTTCTATGTCGCCGCAGGTGATAATTTGTGATGAGATAGGTCGCAGGGAGGATATGGAAGCTATTTTTGAAGCTGTCAATACGGGTGTAAAGGTGATTGCAACTGCTCATGCAGGCAGCAGAAGTGAGGCACTGAGTCGCCCCGTACTGGGTGAAATGCTGAAACAAAATTGTTTTGAACGTCTTGTGCTTTATTCTGCAAGACAAGGGCCGGGCACTTTGGAGCAGATATGGAATGCCAAAGGTGAAACTTTATATAAGGCTATATAAAAAAAGGAGGGGAGGAAAATAGCAGAATGGATTGGTTTTTTGCTTATTATCGGAAGCTGCGGCTTGGCAGGACAATATTTTGCTTCCCGTCTGCAAAGCAGAACAGAGCATCTGAAGCAATTTCAAAGAGGCCTGCTGGCACTTTCAACAGAAATCGGTTATTCCTTGCAGCCCTTGCCGCAGGCACTGAAGAATAGTGGCAGACAGGCCAAAGGTGCAGTCGGAGATTTTTTCTTCAATATTGGTGAGCAGCTTGAGCATAGCTTTGGACGCAGTGCCGAAAGTATATGGCTGGAGGAGGCGGCATCTCTTGCTAAGAATATATATCTTTTGCCTGAGGATAGGGCGCTGATTGAAGATTTCGCGCTCGGACTAGGGCTTTCGGATAGAAATGACCAGCTCAAAAGAATTGAGCTTTGCAGAACGCGCCTTGCCGTACTTGAGCAGGATGCCGAAAAAGAGCATATTGGAATGGGCAGAGTTTACAGATTGCTCGGTTGGGGCGGCGGAATAATGCTAGTTATGTTTTTAATATAGTCTTGGAGGTTGTTTTATGTCGGATACCTCGGTCGTTTTTTTTCTGGCAGGTCTTGCCTTGATAGTTACTATTCTGCACACCTTCTTGAAACAGGCAGGCAGAGATGAATATGCTTATCTGACACTGATGGCAGGGCTTGCCATCGGGCTGATCAAATTGATACCGCTTTTATCTGAGCTTTATTCGGGTGTGCGCTCTGTTTTTAATATTTTCTGAGGCTGCTATGGAAAATGTGTTGACAATATCTTTTTTTGCGCTGCTTACAGCACTTATATCCCTTTTCCTGCGAGAGAGTAAAATGCCTGTTT
>JAFSIU010000106.1 GCA_017439615.1 Bacillota bacterium | reverse complement strand
AAAAGATCAAGCACTGTGCGTCTGCCGCGTTCATCGCTTGCTGAGCAGATATAACCGCTCGGCTTATTCAGCAAAAGATAGATCGGCTCGGGCTTTTGGGCGAGCAATCTGCCGTCAACAGCAATGATATCCTTGCCTGCACGGACTTTCACTCCCAGGGTGGTAACTGTCTTGCCATTGACGCTGACTCTGCCCTGCTGAATCAATTCTTCTGCCGCACGACGCGAGCACACCCCAAAACGAGCGATCAATTTTTGTAATCGCTCTTCTGTTTGTTCGATATTCAGTTTTCTTCCATTATTCTTTTCCATGCTATGAGTATATCAGTAAGCCCGAATAATTGCAAGCCAAAGCGATTCAGCCAAAAAGCAGCAGGCATACCGCAAAGGAAGAAATGAAGCTGACGATATCCGCTGTCAGCCCCACTGCCACCGCATAGCGATAACGGGTGATGGCAACAGAGCCGAAATAAACCGCCAGAATATAAAAGGTCGTGTCCGTGCTGCCCTGCATCACTGAGGCAAGACGTCCGATGAAGCTGTCAGGGCCATAGGTCTGAATAAGCTCCGCTGCCAGCCCCAAGGAAGCACCACCCGAAAAAGGACGCATTGCCGCCAATGGCAAAACCTCGGGCGGAATGCCGAACAAATCGGTCAGAGGCTTCATAATGCTGCAGAAAATATCCGCCATGCCCGAGGCTCTGAAAACTGCTATCGCAACCAGCATACCAAGCAGAAAGGGCAAAATGCGTATGGCTGTACCAACGCCCTCGGCCGCACCCTTGGTGAAAACCTCAAAAACGGGGATCTTTTTGATAAAGGCATAAAGAGGAATGAAAGCGATCAGAAAAGGAATGATAAGATGAGAAACGGTTGTCAATATCCCCATAGCTATTTCCCTCTTTTCTGATATCTTTTTCTTAAAAAACGGTCAAGAAAAACTGCTGCCAGCATACCAACAGAGGTTGAAAGCACGGAAGCAATCACGATCTCGGCAGCATTTTGGGAGCCTGCCTGAACACGCAGGCTTATCACCGTGGCGGGCAGCAAGGTGATGCAGGAGGTGTTCAGCGCCATAAAGGTTATCATTGCATCGGAGGCGGTATCTTTTTGCTTGTTCAGTTCCTGCAGCTCCTCCATCGCCTTCAAGCCAAATGGTGTTGCAGCATTTCCCAAGCCTAAGATATTGGCACCCAGATTCATCATAATGGAGCTTATAGCCTTGTGATTTTTGGGCACAGATGGAAAAAGCCAGCCTGCGATCGGCGCTGCAAGCCTTGCCAGCAGCTCAATCAGTCCGCTCTCCTCTGCCAGCTTCAGCAACCCCATCCAAAGACAAAGACTGCCGATGATATTTATGGTTATGGACACTGCATCGGATGAAGAAGAAAAAACCGCATTGGTGATGCTTTCGATATTCCCATTTAACATTGCTGCAATAACACCCGAAAGCAGCAGCAAGAGCCAGATGATATTAACCACAGAAAATCCCTCCTTGGATAAGCATATTCCAAGGAGGGATTTTTATGACATATTATATTTTGCCAATATGGGCAAATCTTTTGATTAATTCAATATTGCTGCTGCGGGAGTGCGGGAGAAAATTCCCAAAATGCACTCGAACACCTGTCGGAAGATAAGTGAGAATGTATGCAGCTCAATAGTCTCGCCTGCTATCAGATCAAGCTCAAATTCATTATGGAAGCTATCCTTCACTGTCAATGTTCCGACAACATCACCTTTTTGCACAGGAGCTGTCAATGCAGGCGGCAGATCTACTGTATATACTGCTGTTTCCATATCCTTGTGCAGCAGCACCTCAACACTGCCCTTAACAAAGATATCGACATTATCAAGCTTGCCATCGATAACAGGCAGATTTGCTATCAGCTCACCGCCTTCAAAAACGACTTCATGACGGAAGTTGTCAAAGCCATAGTCCAAAAGCTTGGGCATATCTTCATAAAGCTCTTTTGCCTTCAGCATCACTGCCAGCATCTCAACACCGTCTCTCTCGCAAAGTGCCAGCAGGCATGCCCCTGCTGGAGTGGTAGTACCTGTTTTGATACCCTTGACACCTTCATAATTACCATAAAGCTTGTTGGTAGAAGTGAAGGTTATCTTCTTGCCGTTCCAAAGCAGCGCGACCTTATCTTTGGATACTATATCACGGAAGGTATCAATCTTAAGCGCAGCCTGCGCCAGAATGATCAGGTCGGAGGCGGTAGTATAGTGCTCCTCATTATGCAAACCGTGCGGATTAGTGAAATGAGTGTTTTTCATTCCAAGCTGCTTAGCAGTTTCATTCATCAGCTCAACAAATTTCTTTTCCGAGCCGGCCACATCTATCGCCAGCACCTGTGCCGCATCATTGGCAGAACGGATCAAAAGCGCATAGAGAAGCTCCATATATGTATGTGTTTCATTGGGCAGGATTCCCGCACTGCTTTCGCCGACATTTTTGAAATTTTTGGGCGAAGTTACTTCCTTGCTCAGATCATCGACATGAGTCAGCACAAGATATGCTGTCATCACCTTGGTGATGGATGCGGGATATTTGATCTCATCGGCATTTTGCCCGGTGATGACCTGACCTGTTTTCATATCCACAAGCATATATGCCTCAGCATCTATATCCAAAGCAAGTGCAGGCAAGGAGCAGCACAAGCATATTAAAAGAGTAATCAAAAACAGCAGATTTTTGCGTTTCAAAACAAATCACCTCAAAATTTCTCTGCTTTTT
>JAFSIU010000105.1 GCA_017439615.1 Bacillota bacterium | reverse complement strand
CGGGTGCGATGGCATTGACACGGATACCAACCTTGCTGAAATGCACAGCCAGCCATTGAGTGAAATTGGAAATAGCTGCCTTTGCGCCGGAATATGCTGGGATCTTTGTCAAAGGGGTATATGCATTCATAGAGCTTATGTTCAGGACAGTGCAGCCCTCACGGCCAACCATATCCTTGGCAAAAACCTGTGTAGGCAGCAGAGTGCCGATGAAATTCAGATTAAAAACAAATTCGATATCATCATCTGCAATATCAAAGAATGTTTTTGTTTCATCATCAAGATCACCGAGCTCAAAATATTCCTTGTCGGTATTGGCGCGTGCATTGTTACCGCCTGCGCCGTTGATCAGAATATCGCATTTGCCATAGATTTTCAAAACATCTTCATGCGCGGCGAGTACACTTGCCTTATCGGTTACATCTACCTTGATGGCTGCTGCTTCTCCGCCTGTGCTGCGAATCTCCTCAGCCAATGCGACAGCCGTTTCAATCGTACGGTTCAGAATTGCGACCTTTGCTCCGCACAGCGCCAATGCACGTACAAATTCACTGCACAAAACACCGGAACCACCGGTGACAACTGCAACTTTGCCTGTCAAATCAGGTTTCATAGAGAGCTTCATATTTCTTACCTGCCTTCTTTTCAGAATATTGCTTAGTTCAAACAGAATTTTTTGATCCCTTCTGCGACTCCGTTGTCATCGCAGGATGGTGCCAGCCAATCAGCAACAGCTTTGGCTTCTGCACAGGCATTCTCCATTGCAATGCCGATGCCTGCCTGCTGCAGCATGGACAAATCATTGAGTCCGTCTCCAAAGGCGATCGTCTGCTCGCGCCGCAAGCCCAGATGCTTTGCCAATGCCTGCAGTGCTTCACCTTTATTGGCATGATGCTGATTGATTTCAACATTATCTATCACGGAGCTGGAAACGCAGAGGTTCTCAAAGCGCTGAGGGAGTTCCTTCATCAATTGCAGACGCAGCTCGGGTTTATTTGTGAAAAACTGAACTTTTTGTACGCCAAGATTGCGGTCGCGAAGAAATGCCTTCAATTCAGGAACAGGCTTGCGCAGTTCATGCAGCATCTTGCGATAATGCGGACTGGATGCCATTTCATTTATTTTTTCTTTGAGAGCCGCGGTCATAAAAGCATCATTTGTCTGATAGCAATCATAGATCACGGGATATCTGTCAAGAAATGACATAATATCGATAGCCTGCTGACATGGCAACTCTGCAGTATATATTATCTCGCCCGTTCCCAGATCGGCAGCCTGTGCGCCGTTGATAGTGATGACATAGCGAACAAAGGGCAGCTCGCGTATAGCTTCAGGCATACCGCCATAGAAGCGTCCCGTTGTGGGAACGATTTCCCAACCTGCCTTTGCCGCCATTTCCAGTGCATGACGGTTTTGCTCCGACAATTCTTTTTGTGAATTCAGAAGTGTACCGTCGAGATCCAATGCTATTATGCCGATTGTTTTATGCATTATATGTACCTGCTGCAGTATCTCCGCCATGGCCTGTCCAATTGGTGTGAAAGAATTGACCGCGGGGCTGATCGATTCTTTCATATGTATGAGCTCCGAAATAGTCACGCTGTGCCTGCAGCAGATTTGCGGGCAGACATTCTGTGGTATATCCGTCGAAATAGCTCAGAGCTGAGGAGAAGGCAGGCATGGGAATACCGGCCTTGACAGCATATGTCACGACCTCACGCCATGCATCGACCAATGTTTTGATGGTTTCTGCGAAATAGTCATCTAATAACAGGTTGTGTAAATCCGGGTTCTTATCAAAGGCTTCTTTGATCTTGCCCAGGAACTGGCTTCTGATGATGCAGCCGCCTCTCCACATGAGGGCAATGCCGCCGTAGTTCAGAT
>JAFSIU010000104.1 GCA_017439615.1 Bacillota bacterium | reverse complement strand
CCTGCAGCATTGCGATATCCTCTCTTCGTGTCAGCTTGAAATTCTGTGGGTCGCCCTGCACGACAAAGACTTCATAACCTGCTCTTTGCAGCAGCTCCGCATCATCGGTTGCGGTATCATCGGCGAATTCATATGCTTTTTCCAACCAGTTGCGGCGGAAAATCTGCGGTGTCTGCGCGGCAAAAAGATTTGCGCGGTCAACTGTACCTGCAATTTTGCCTTCGGTGCATTTTTTGAGCGTATCCGCAACGGGCAGGGCAGCAATGGCAGCACCTGCTGCAAATGCCGCCTCTGCAGTTTTTTCAAAAAGCTCCTGTGTGAGATTGGGACGGGCAGCATCATGTATACAGATGAAATCACCGCTTGCCGCCTTCAAACCGTTCAGCACTGATTCGGTACGTGTTGCACCGCCTGCAGCGACAGCCTTGAGCTTTGTGGGTGCATATTTTGCGGCAATTTCCTGCAGCTCTTTGTTATCTGCAACGAGAATTATCTCATCGCAGAGAGGGGAGTCCTCGAATATCTGCAGGCAAAAGCTGAGAACAGGTTTGCCGCCGACCATGGCAGTCAGCTTGTCAATGCCCTGCATACGACTGCTTTTGCCGGCAGCAGGTAATATCACGCTCAGCATAATACAGCACCTGCCTCTTCAAATTCGCAAACCCTGCCTGCTTCATCCAGCTTGGGACGGGCAAAAATCATTTTGCCTGCGGCGGTCTGCAAAACGCTTGTTACGATGACATAAATGGTTTTATTAAGCAGTGTTCTGCCGTTTTCAACAACTATCATTGTGCCGTCATCAAGATAGGCAACGCCCTGATTCTGCTCCTTGCCTTCTTTGATGATTTCAACTATCATTTCTTCTCCGGGCAGTACAACAGGCTTCACTGCATTCGAAAGCTCATTGATATTCAGCACCTTCACACCTTGGAAGCGTGCAACCTTGTTCAGATTGAAATCATTGGTCAGAACAACGCCGTGCAGCTCCTGCGCCATTTTCAGCAGCTTGGAGTCAACCTCGGCAATATCGGCATAATTCTTTTCATTGATGCGTACCGAATCTTCAAAATCAATTCTCATGCGGTTGAGAATATCAAGTCCGCGTCTGCCGCGATTGCGCTTCAATGCATCGGAGCTGTCAGCGATATGCCGCAGCTCTTCCAGCACGAAGCCGGGGATGATAAGCTCACCCTCGATGAAGCCTGTTTTATAGATATCGGCAATGCGGCCATCGATGATGACGGATGTGTCCAGAATTTTGGGCGGGATTTTTCCGGCACTTTTTTTGTCGGTTTTCTCAGCTTTTTCGCTCTTTTCTCCTCGGTTATATTGGAAAAAATTCTTTATCGAGGCCAGATCATCGGTTCTTTTATATCCGATGACAGCGCCAAGGTAGCCAAAGAAAATCATCAGAATGACCGAAATATAAGGCCCAATGATATAAAAATTGGTAACAACAGAGCCCACAAGGGCGGCAATGACAAGACCGAGAATCAGTCCTGCAACGGTACTGACAATCTGTTTGGTCGGCACCGCAGACATATGCGAAATGCAAAGTTCAACAAAACGGGCAAACAGCTTATAAATCCTGGGAGCGAGCAGAAAACCAATGAGCCCAAAGAAAACCGGGGCGGCTATAAGTGCGGCAGTAACAACTGCAGGGGCGGACGAAACAAGAAAAACAGGAACAATCAGGTAATAAGCAAGGATAAGACCGATGCCTGCAGAAAAAAAGGCTATCAGTCCATAAAGCAGCTTTCGCACAAAATCATCTCCTTTCAAAAATACTTATGAATTATATTAAGCTCCCATTGTGAATAAAATATTAAGCTGTAAAATAATTCTAATACAAATCGTCCGCTTATTAAAGAGGAATTTTTGCGGAAATACTGTCTTTTTTGTTGAACATTGTTTAAGACTGTTTTGCAAGAGGATTTGTTGCAGTTTGTCGGAATCTTTCACAATGCGCTTCAAAAACAAACAAAGCGACCGCAGATATGGTTGGTGTTCATAAAACAGTTGTTATTATAAAGCAAACCCCACATTAATAATTTGATGTGGGGTTTATTTGTTTAGAGTATTGGTTTTG
>JAFSIU010000103.1 GCA_017439615.1 Bacillota bacterium | reverse complement strand
GAAACGGAGGCGACAATGATAACATCACGGCGCTCCAAAAGAGCAGTTGTCGCGGAATGGCGCAGCTTTTCAATCTCTTCATTGATGGCTGAATCCTTGGCGATATAGGTATCGGAAGAGGCTATATAAGCCTCGGGCTGATAATAATCATAATAGGATACAAAGAATTCCACCGCATTTTCGGGGAAAAATTCTTTGAATTCGCCGCAAAGCTGGGCAGCAAGGGTTTTGTTATGTGCAATAACAAGTGCGGGACGATTAGCCTGTGCGATGACATTGGCCATTGTGAAGGTCTTGCCGGAGCCTGTAACACCCAAAAGTGTCTGATGGCGCTTGCCGTCTGCCAAGCCATCGACCAAGGCCTGAATTGCCTGCGGCTGATCGCCTGTCGGCTGATATGGAGAATGAAGCTTGAACACACCCATTTCAGACACTCCTTTCATCAAAACTGAATAATGGATATACAGAATTATTGTACCTAAAAATTTTTTAAATTGCAATGAAAGAATGACTTGCTTTTTATTTCTTACAAAACCAAAAGACACACATTTTTTCACAATTTGCGCAAATCAGAAGTTATAGTTTCCGATTATTTCACAAAAAACATTTAGTCACACAATTAAACATACATCTTATAGCTTTTTAATAATGCAAATTTCATCTTTTTTCCTTTATTTTGCCTGCTTTTGACAAAGAAATAAATAAAATGCTTGCATTTTTGGAATACGCTTTGTATAATGACCTTACCTATAAGTTTTCTTGGCTCGTCCCCCGGTGTTCCTTTTTGGGTCTCCTTTGGATTTCCGCCCTGCATAACTTTAGGAAATCTTAAAAGGAGGAACAATCACATGGCTTTTGAAGACAGAACACTGACTTGCAAAGAATGCGGTGCAGAATTCACCTTCTCCGCTTCTGAGCAGGAGTTCTATGCTGAGAAAGGCTTCCAGAACGACCCCGCTCGTTGTCCTAGTTGCCGTGCAGCTCGCAAACAGCAGAGAAACAACGTTCGTGGCGAAAGAGAAATGTTTGATGTTGTCTGCGCTGAATGCGGCGTTGCAACTCAGGTACCTTTCAAACCCACCAACGATCGTCCCGTTTACTGCAGAGACTGCTATCAGAAAATGCAGCAGAACTAAGGATTGTTAATCCCCTAAGAGCAGCTTGAAAAGCTGCTCTTTTCTTTTTTGCAAATGCCGCTTGCCAAATAAAAAAGATAGGAGTATAATCTTAAATTATTTTAAAATACAAAAGAGGGGTTTTCTTATGATAGCAACAATTATAAATGCGGTTTTGGTTATTATCGGTTGTGCGATAGGCGTTATTTTCAAGAGCAAAATCCCTGCCCGCTTTACTGAGGTACTGATGGGCGGTCTGGCACTGATCGTTTTTATGATGGGTGTTGACAGCGCCATTACCACAAATGATATTCTCGGTATGATCATTTGTGTCATTGTCGGCACACTGATCGGCGAGCTCATCAATATAGAAGCAAGACTTGATAATGCAGGCGAAAAGCTGAAAAAACTGCTTTTGAAGGGCAATTCTTCAGAAAACAATTTCACTCAAGGCTTTGTCAATGCGTCATTGCTTTTCTGTGTCGGGTCTATGGCTATTATGGGTTCTATGGAAGCAGGTATCAATCATAACTATACGATTATTGTATCCAAAGGCGTCATCGACTGCATTGCCGCAATGTCTATGGCAGCCATTTTCGGTATCGGAGTTGGCTTTTCCGCTTTGACTATATTTATCTATCAGGGAGCACTTACTCTGCTTGCCATCTGGGTAGCACCATATCTCACCAATGTATTGCTGCTGACAGAAATCTCGGCGGTGGGCGGAATTCTGCTGATGGGTGTTGCATTCAACATGCTTTTTCCCGAAAAACACCTGAGAGTCGGCAATATGCTGCCATCAATGTTTGTTCCGATCGCCTATATGCCCTTGGCAAAATGGATCAGCTCAATCTTCTGAATTAACATAAAAAAGCAGCAGCCCGTATGGGCTGCTGCTTTTTTGTCCATTTTATTTCGTGGTAGATGCAGATGCTTCATCTACAGGCTTATCGCCAGATGTTTCCTGCGGAGCAGATCCTTCAGCAGGCTGCTCTTCAACCGCCAATTCATCTGCATTGCCATAAAGCAATTCAGAAACTGTTACGATCTCAAAACCCATATCTCGAAGCGTGGTAATTATGCCGGGTAACGCAGCAAGTGTCACCTTCTTGCCTTCGTGCAGAAGAATTATATCACCGTCTTTGGTATATTTCTTCACATGATCAATAACTGCCTGAGGATCATCCTTTGCCCAGTCCTCGGTATCAACGCTCCACATAACAGATATCAGACCGTATTCCTTGAGAATTCCGTTTGTTCTGTCATTGTAAGCACCATAAGGATAGCGGAAAAGCGTGATCTCCTGAAAAGGATCAAGTATCTCTTTGCATTTTTCAATCTCTTTGCGCAGCGCATCACTTGAAAGCTTGTTCAGCTGAGCATGGGCATAAGAATGGCAGCCTATTTCATGACCTGCATCCACTATTGCCTGCAACTGCTCAGGATAACGCTCAACATATTGCACCTGACAGAAGAAAGTGGTTTTGACTCCATATTCTTCCAGAATATCAAGATAGTCATAGGTATAAGTCTTGAAGGGGCCATCGTCAAAAGAAAGTGCTACCTTGCCTTTTGCAGATTTATTCTGACGGAAGGTGATACCCTTCATGGCATCTGAAGTTATTTCCCCCTTTGCAACGGCAGAAACATAATCAGTGATTCTCTGCTGACGCGCAAGACGCTCCTGCTCAGCTGCAAGCTCTGCAGCAAGCCTTGCCTCCTCT
>JAFSIU010000102.1 GCA_017439615.1 Bacillota bacterium | reverse complement strand
GCCTTGCAAAAGCGGAGCCAACAGTTTGCCGAGATATGCAAAAAAGCCCGTTTGTGAGAGAATGGTGCAAAGCAGAGAAAAGAAGATAAGATAGCAGCCGATGAGTGAGATTTGCGAAACCGCTTTCACGGCTGCGTTTTTTAATAAAACTCCTAAAGGCGCGGTGTTTGCTGCAGTAGCGGTTTCATATTCCTTTGCCGGCGGCAGCGGTACAAAGCGAGCGCTGATGATGCCATAAATCAGGCTGATTCCATAATGTATGGCGAGGAGAAAAATTCCTGTCTGCGGCATATCAAGTACTGCGGTACAAACTGTTATGGTGATGAAAAGCGGCCCTGCATTGTTGGTGAAGCAAATCAGCCTTTCGGCATCCTGTTTAGCGATACTGTTTTTATCAAGCAGGGAGGCACATACGGCAGCACCGGTAGGGAAACCGGAGGTGAAGCCAAGCACGATGGCAGCTCCTGCTTCACCGGGCAGATGAAAAACTTTGCGGCAGAGCGGCGACATTCCCTTTGCTGCCTGTTCAAAGCCGCCGAGATTCATGATTATATCTGCCAGCATAAAAAAAGGCAGCAGAGCAGGCAGCACCTTTTCCCACCAGAGCGTCAACCCTGAGCTTGCACCCTGCAGCGCGGCAGCTGGGAAAATCAGCATCAGAATCAGCAGCAAAATGAAACAAAAAAGCGAAAAATTCCTGCGTAACTTCATAAATTTTCTCTCCCGCAGTTTATTTTTTGTTTACAAGAGGATATTATCTTGATATTATATATTAGATGAACTGTCTGGAATATTCCTTATTTATCTCAGACAAACAAGGAGGATTTATGAAGGTTCTGGTTTTGAATTGCGGCAGCTCGTCTGTGCGCTATCAGCTTTTTGATATGAACGATGAATCAGTGCTCGCAAAGGGTATGGCAGAAAAGATCCACGAAAGCAATTCGATCTTTGTGCATAAGGTTGCGGGCAGAGAGGATTATGAAATACACAAGCCTATCGCCACTCATTATGAAGCAATTGTTACTATTCTTGAAACTCTTGTTTCCGATGAACACGGTGTTATCAAATCCTTGCTCGAGATCGAGGGTATCGGTCATCGTATCGTGCATGGCGGCACCTATTTCAAAGAAGCAACGCTTGTTACTTCCATTGTTCTGGAGGCGATCCGTGATCTGATCGAGCTTGCTCCGCTGCATAATCACGCAGCTCTTTATGGAATGAAGGCCTGCCTCACCGCAATGCCCAATACTCCTATGGTAGCAGTTTTTGATACAGCCTTCCACTCCACTATTCCTGCCAGAAACTATCTTTATGGCGTGCCCTATGAATATTATCTGAAGCACGGCATACGCCGCTATGGCTTCCACGGCACCTCTCATCGCTATGTCTATGGCAGGCTTACTGATTATATCGGCAATGACAAAAAGGTCATCACCTGCCATTTAGGCAGCGGTGCCAGCATTGCCGCGATCGACAAGGGCAGCGTTATCGACACCACAATGGGCTTCACTCCCTTGGCAGGTCTTTTGATGGGAACACGCTGCGGAGATATCGATCCTTCTATCGTTACCTATGTGATGGACAAGGAAAGACTCACTCCCACACAGATGGATGAAGTGATGAACAAAAAATCCGGTCTTTTGGGAATTTCAGGTGTCTCGAACGATTTGCGTGAGGTAGAACGAGCCGCTTTTGAAGAAGGTAATGAAAGGGCAAGACTTGCCATTGAGGTTTTCCGTAAATCTGTTATCCGCTATATCGGCGCTTTCTCAGCCGAGATGAAGGGTGTTGATGCTATTGCCTTTTGTGCAGGCATCGGCGAGAACAGCATTTCCACCCGCAAAGAGATTTGCGAAAGCCTTGCCTATCTAGGTATAGATTTTGATGCCGAGGCAAATAATGTTCGTGGAGTGGAAAGAGAGATAACTCTGCCCGGCTCCAAGGTCAGAGTGTTCATTATTCCTACCAATGAAGAATTGATGATTGCCCGCGATGTTTGTGCAATTCTTGGGAAATAGATTTTTATTGACAAGCGGACATTTTCTTAATATAATATTAAGTGCTATTTTATGGGAGAAATTATGCGTATATCAATTGATGATATCAAAGCAATTGTCGGCAAGGCCAAGGAGATCGATTTGACAGAGGATTTTTGCTCTGAGGATTTCGATTTTCAGCTGCTTGCTCCGCTTCATTTCAAGGCAAAAGCGGAGAACAAGGGTGAATATATTCTTCTCGAAGGTGTTATCACTACTGTTGCCGATCTGCATTGCGATGCCTGCCTTGCCCCCGTGAAATTCCCCGTGGAAGCAGAATTCCGTGAGGCCTATGCACTCAATCACTCTGTGATCGATGAAGAAGGTGAAATGGATATCCATGCTTTTGACGGAGGCGAGCTTCTGATTGATTCAGAGCTTGCAGCAAGTGTTTTATTCAGCCTCCCGATGCGCGTTTTGTGCAGGGAGGATTGCAGGGGGCTTTGTCCTTTATGCGGTCAGAACCTCAATGAAGGCAAATGTGTTTGCGCTGAAGAACAAATCGATCCCCGTTTAGCTGTTTTAAAGAATTTTAAATTTGATAGATCCGATAAGGAGGTGTAATCATGGGCGTACCGAAGAATAAGACTTCCAAGGCGAATAGAAGAATGCATCGTGCAAAACGCTGCGTTGTTAATGGTGCAACTGTTGTACTCTGCCCTCAGTGCAAGGAGTATAAACAGCCCCACAGCGTTTGCCCCAACTGCGGCTATTACAAAGGCCGTCCTGTTGTTGTTCAGGCAGAAGCAGCAGCTGAATAATTTGTGAGAAAAAGGAGCTTTTTGAAGCTCCTTTTTTGTTGTTTAACGCTCTTGTTGTGTGCTATACTATGCCTATGAAGAAGCAGAGTCTTTTATCGAGAATAATGATTGTTCTGACAGCGGCAGCTTTGGCTGTTGCCGCTTCTTTATGCATTTATTTCGGCGGCTGGCATAATATGCGTGCCGCTGTTTCTATGCGTCTTTTTCAGGCACTTCCTGTCAGTATTATTGCTGAGGCGGAGGGTGTGCCTGTTCTAATGTATCATCATCTGGCTCCCGCAGGTACTTATGAAGGTACTGAAAATGAGGATAATGCCGCCATCATTTCCGTGGAACAGTTTTCTGTGCAAATGGAATATCTTTCTGTGGAGGGCTACCAGACCATATTTGCCTCTGAGCTGATATCTCTGCTTCAAAGGCAGGAGACTC
>JAFSIU010000101.1 GCA_017439615.1 Bacillota bacterium | reverse complement strand
TCGAATGCTTGACATCAGCAGTTTCACCTTCGACAAGACTGTGGAAGAAGAGATGGCTTGCCATATAGCGATAATCGCTGTTCTGATGCTCCTTGAGATAATCCTCATAAACCTTGGGATACATGCAATAGCTGCAGATATCCTGTTCTGAGGGTTCAAAGTTATATTTATCTCTCAGATAGCTGCGGATTGCCTCGAAGTCTTCATCGGGTAAAAGCTCACCGGGACGGCAGGTGATGGGTGCCTTGTCCTTCAGCACAAGCTTCTGCAGTTCTTCAGGGAAGCCGCCTTCGGGCTGTCCCATCATACCCTCGAAATAGGAAACTATTGAATCGGGGAAATCCATGCCCTTGGCCTTTTCATAAATATTCTCGGGAGTGAGATCATTCTGAACCATAAAGATAGCCATATCACCGACTGCTTTGGAGGAGGGAGTAACTTTTACGATATCGCCGAGCATATTATTGACGGTCTTGAACATTTCCTTGACTTCATTGAATTTATCTCCCAAACCGAAGCTTTCGACCTGAGGTTTGAGATTGGAATATTGACCGCCTGGGATCTCATATTTATAGATTTCGGTGGTGCCGGATTTGAGACCGGATTCAAATTTGCCATAAACAGGGCGAACAGTTTCCCAATAAGCAGAAAGCTTTTGCATATCATCGAGATTGATGCCGGTATCTCTTTCGGTGTTTTCCAATGCCGCAATAACAGAATTGAGTGCGGGCTGGCTGGTGAGACCTGCCATGGAATTAAAGGCGGTATCAACGATATCGCAGCCTGCGGAAGCTGCCATCAGCAAGGTGGCAATACCATTGCCGCTTGTGTCATGAGTGTGCAGATGAATCGGGATGGAAAGCTCATTTTTCAGGGCATTGACCAGCTTGAAAGCTGCCATGGGCTTCAGAAGTCCCGACATATCCTTGATACCAAGGATATGGGAGCCTCTCTTTTCGAGTTCCTTTGCCTTGCGGATATAATATTCTAGGCTGTATTTATCGCGACTGACATCGAGAATATCGCCTGTGTAGCAAATGCAGGCTTCAGCAATTTTATTCTGATTGAGAGTTTCGTCCAATGCCACAGACATACCTTCAATCCAGTTCAGGGAGTCAAAAATGCGGAAAACATCAATGCCTGCATCTGCGGATTCCTTGATGAATTTACGGATGACATTATCGGGATAGTTTTTATATCCGACAGCATTGGCGCCTCTGACGAGCATCTGGAAGAGAACATTGGGGATTTTTTCACGCAGGGTGGTGAGTCTTTCCCATGGATCCTCTTTCAGGAAGCGGAAGGCAACATCGAAGGTCGCACCGCCCCACATTTCAAGAGAGAAGAGATCCTTGCCGAGATATGCGGTGGCAGGAGCAATTTTTTCCATATCAACTGTTCTGACACGAGTCGCAATCAGGGATTGCTGTGCATCACGCATGGTGGTATCGGTGAGCAGTAGCTTTTTCTGAGCCAATGCCCAGTCGGCAACAGCCTTGGGCCCTTGTTCATCAAGCAGCTGTTTGGTTCCGCGTGCGGGTGCTTCCTCGGGAATGGTGGGTGCAAAGGCAATATCATAGCTGCCCTTGACATTGCGCGTTTCATTGACATTTTTGTCGCCGAGGAATTGCAGGAGCTGCAGCTCATCGTCTTTGGCAACATTCATATTGAAAAGCTGAGGATTTTCTGCAATGAAGCCGGTATTACAATTGCCTGCCAGAAATTGCGGATGATTCAGAACATTGAGCAGGAAGCCGATATTGCATTTGACACCGCTGATCTTCATTTCTTCCAGTGCACGGATGGATTTTTGTGCAGCATCATGGAAGCTTCTGCCAAGAGAGGTAACCTTAACAAGCAGGCTGTCGTAATAGGGAGAAATCTCCGCACCTGCATAAGCATTGCCGACGTCCAGACGAATACCAAAGCCGGAACCGGAGCGATATGTATCGATGATACCGGTATCTGGAGCAAAATTATTGACGGGGTCTTCGGTGGTAACGCGGCACTGAATAGACTAGCCGCGGGGAATAATATCATCCTGAGATTTGATATTGATTTCGGGATCAGAAAGCTTGTATCCCTGAGCAATGAGTATCTGTGCCTGAACGATATCCACACCGGTAACCATTTCGGTAACAGTATGCTCGACCTGAATTCGGGGATTCATTTCGATGAAATAATGCTGACCGCTGGCATCTACCAGAAACTCTGCAGTACCTGCAGAGCGGTAGTTGACCGCTTTGGCGATTTTCAGCGCATCATTGCAGATGGCCTGACGCTGTTCCTCGGTGATGCAAAGAGCAGGGGTGAATTCGACAACCTTTTGATGGCGGCGTTGAATGGAGCAATCGCGCTCATATAAATGCACCAGATTGCCATGATGGTCGCCCAAAAGCTGAACTTCGATATGCTTGGGGCTTTCAAGATATTTTTCGATGAAAATGGTATCAATGCCAAAGGCTTTTCTTGCCTCATTCTGTGCGGAATGAAATTCAGGGAGCAAATCCTTTTCCTCGCGAACAATACGCATACCTCTGCCGCCGCCGCCTGCTGCAGCTTTGAGCATGACGGGATATCCGCAATATGCGGCATATTTAATTGCATCTTCATCATTGTGTATGGGCTCTTCTACGCCGGGGATAGTGGGCACGCCAACAGAAGCTGCAACCAGCTTGGATTTAATTTTGTCGCCGACTGCATCCATCATCTCATGAGTGGGGCCGATAAAGGTGATACCTGCCTCCTCGCATTTTCTGGCAAATTCGCTGTTTTCGGAAAGGAAGCCATAACCGGGGTGAATAGCATCAACCCCCTTGGCTTTTGCCAGCTTGATGATTTCATCAATGCCCAGATATGCATCGACAGGTTTTTTACCTCTGCCGATTTGATAGGAATAATCCGCTTTGGTGCGGAAAAGAGCCTTTTTGTCTTCTTCGGAATAGATTGCCACGGAACGAATGCCGAGCTCTTTGCAGGCTCTGAAAATTCTTACTGCAATTTCGCCGCGATTGGCAACCAAAACTCTTGAAAATTTCTTCATTTGCATAACCCCTTTCTTCTTAAAAAGAAGAGAAAATATCTTATTATTATATCTTAAAAGCAGTTGTCTTGCAATATCTTAGTATTGAAAAATCGGTCGAAAATACTTCTTGATTGTTTGAAATTTTATGCAATGCTGTCGAACTATGCCGACATAAAAACCGCAGCCGTATGGCTGCGGAAAAGAGAACTCTTTATTTTTTGCTTTCATTAAGGAATTTATACATATATTTTGCACCGAGTACAGATGGGCTATACATAACGATAACTGCGTCAGGCTGATATTCTTCTATATAGCTTTCCAGATCATATTCAGTCAGATAACGGAAATCGAGCAAGCGCAGCTCAGAAACCGCGCAGGACATCAATGCCGCAACCGGCAGAGAATAAGAGTCCTTTATCATCAGCAGCTTGCCGCCGCCTGTTATCTTATTGTTCCTGATAATGACTTCGGCATAATCGCCGCCAAAATATGCTCCGTAGTGATTGTCGCGCAAATGATCTTCATCCATTTTGAGCAAAGGCTGATAAACGATTGCTTTCATGAAGTCGCCGCTGCGCTCGGTCTGTGCATAAACCTTGTTGATGGTTACATTGAAATCTGTTTCAAAGGCGGGATAAATGAATTCAAAATCATCTGTTCCTGCATAAAGCTTGCCGACTCTTTTGCCGAGAGAGCCAAGGAAAAGTCCTTCATATAAATCAGCATTATAATTGGAAATATCTGTATAGAAGCTGTCGGTGGTAAATGTTCCCTGCTCATTGAAATATTCAAGCAAATGAGAGCTTACCCAAAAACCTGTTCTGGGGATCCAGTGATGATCTGTTTTGAAATAAAGCTCATCCCAGTTCATCTCAGCGGCATTGAATTCCTCACGCAGATCCATGAGCGGAATCTCTTCGGTGAAAATTCTTTTGAAGGTGTCCATGCAGAAGTCGGCATAATCGTGTACGCCTGCAGGCATAATGGCGGCAGGATCGGAATTTTTGTTAGGTGCAAGAACATAAAGAAACTCGATACCCTTGTCTTCCAGCCAATTTGAGAAGGCAACAGTGTTTCTCATATTCTCATACATATCATAAACAGCCATAACAGTGGAGATCTTGCCGTTTTCAAGCTTGTAGACTACATTCTGAGGATCGGCATCTCTCATGATATCAGTTCCGAGTGCAGCACGGAAGCCGCCATTGAGATCGATGAAGCTGTCATGCAGCTCAAAATCTTCATTATATGCTTCGTCAATGGCACTGCGTGAGAATTCTGACAGATTCTTCTCATTGATATTAATGGCGGTTGTTATCCCAAAGAAGAACAGCATCAGGATAAAAACAATGCCGACAGCAGCTTGTGAAATTTTGTCGAAGCGGGACATCAAACCACCTCCTTAGAAATTAAAATAGATGAAGGGATTGTATGCATTCTTCAGCAGGAAGGAAATGCACAGCAAAAATATCCCAATATAAACAACGGGTTTCAGCACAGAACCAAGTGCAGCAAGGATATTTCTGCCCTCAGTGAATTGCTTAAGCTTGTCCATAACAGGTGTGGAGAACACTGCACCACAGATAAGGAAGAACAGCGCTTCAAGCGAGAAAACGGTTGCAGTATCATTCCAGAACGGTGCATCAGCCATACCGAACATAACCTTGAAGAAGGCGAGCGCATCGGTGATATCAGCCGCGCGGAAAAGCACCCAGCCGAAAAGCACTATCAGCAGGGTATAGATATGGCGGATAATATTCGGTATTTTCCATTTGTCGAAGCCTGTCAGCTTTTCAAAGGACAGGAAAACAAAATAGAGCAAGCCCCATGCGATGAATGCCCAATCTGCACCATGCCAGAAGCCTGTCAGGCCCCAGACAACGAGCAGATTGAAAACCAAACGAGGCTTTTTCACTCTGGAGCCGCCCAAAGGGAAATAAACATAATCTCTGAACCAGGTGCCCAGTGAAATATGCCAGCGTCTCCAGAATTCGGAAACCGAGCGGGAGATGTAGGGGAAATTGAAGTTGATATTCAATTCGATCCCGAACATTTTGGCAAGGCCGATAGCCATATCGGAATAGCCGGAGAAATCGAAATAAATCTGCAGGGCATAGGCAACAGCACCCAGCCAGGCAAAGCCGACAGCCAGCTCCTGACCTGCAGGAAGGGAATTGAATGCCTTGTCCGCCATGATGGCAACATTGTTGGCGATCAGCACCTTTTTGCCAAGGCCGATGATGAAACGGCAAACACCTTCATTGAAGCGCTGCCAATTATGGTCTCTGACGGTGATCTGATCATTGAAATCCTTATATCTGACAATGGGGCCTGCAACCAGCTGCGGAAAGAAGGTAATAAAGAAGCCGAGATAAAGAGGATTTTTCTGTACTTCGGTATTTCCGCGGTAAACATCGATGCAATATGAAATTGCCTGAAAGGTGAAGAAGGAAATTCCCAGGGGCAGCACAACAGCAGGAATCGAAATTCCCGCATTAAAAAGATTATTGATATTGATAACAGCAAAAGCGCGGTATTTGAACCAGAAGAGTATGCCCAAATTGGCGATCAGCATCACGATCAGGGCAAGTATTTTTATGCGCTTTTCTTTTGCGGCATCGATCCAAAGACCGAACACATAGTTCATTCCGACCGAAAGCAGAATCAACCACATAAACTCTAATTGCCCCCAACCATAAAAGAACAGGCTGGCGGCAAAAAGCAGTATATTCCTCCATGCCAGGTTTTGCTTAGGCAACAGATAATAAATCAGCAAAACCGCAGGTAAGAACGCAAATATAAAAATAGTGCTGGAAAATAACATAATTTTCCTCCCAATGCTTTGATTAAATCAGTTTTTATTCAAAGCAGAATTATCCAACTAGTTTCTGATAATTGCATATACCATATATGCAAGATAAAGCATAACCATCAGAGCGCCTTCGCGTTTTGCTAAGGTTTTTGCAGTGGCACATAATGCATAGGAGATGAACATAACGCCAAGCATAACTGCACCGTCAATAAGCGCAACCGATGCGACAGGGATGGGGCTGATGGCGGCAGACATGCCGAGCACAAAGAAGATATTGAAGATATTGGAGCCGATGACATTGCCGATAGCGATATCATTTTCACCCTTGCGAATAGCCATAACGCTGGTAACAAGCTCAGGCAGAGAGGTTCCAACGGCAATTACGGTAAGTCCGATGAGAGTTTCACTCATTCCGAAGAATGCGGCAATTTCAACGGCAGCATCAACGGTCAGGTCACCGCCCCAGATGATGGCAGCCACGCCAAGAATACCGAAAACAATGCTCTTCCACAGGGATTGTCCTATATATTCCTCTTCCTGCAGATTTGCCTGATAATCCTTGGTGGTTTTTATAAGAAAACAGATATATGCAACCATCAAAGCAAGAAGAATTATGCCATCAATGCGGCTGAGCATTCCGGGATTGCCAAAGTCAAAGCACATAGCAAGCATCAGGATGCTGGCTGCAATGCAAACAGGATAATCGATTTTCAAGGTTGCTTTTTCAATTGCAATAGGACGCAGCACCGCAGCCAGACCTGCAACAATCAGCACGTTGAACATGTTCGAGCCTATGACATTGCTGATGGCAATTTCGTTTGCACCTGCCATTGATCCTGCAATACTGACAGATGCCTCAGGCAGAGAAGTTCCCATGGAAACAACGGTCAGACCGATAACCATAGAAGGAATACGAAGTCTTTTGGCGATAGCAGAAGCACTGTCAACAAATATATCGGCACCTTTGATCAAAAGTGCAAAGCCAACGATCAGCAAAACAAAACTAATCAGAATACTCATTTTTTAATCCTTCCTTTGTGAATTATAGCAAATTGTTTTTATATACAAATGTTAAAAGCATTTTTCTTACACATTTACCTCAGGTTTTTCAGAACCTCAGCCAGATCGCTGGGCTTGTCAACATCAAGGCATATCTCTGCATCATATGAAATCATTGCCTTGCCCTTGACCTGCAAAGCCTTGCAGGCACGTTTTTCTGCTTCCAACAGTGGCAGCTTGCCGAGCAGCATTTTAACAAGTGTGATAATACCGATATCCAAAGCCATTTTGGCAGCGGATTTTCTGTGAGTGAGCAGATCGGCAAATTTTTCTCTGTGAGTAGCGAGCATATCCGTGTGTATCAGGACAATATTCCCGCCTGTATAATTGCCTTCCTTCATACGGAAATAGGTTCTTTTGGTTTCGGGGAAGGCTTTTTCATTGATGCTTTGTTCAATAACAGGATAGAAGAAGCGATATTCGGATGTTTTCAGGCATTCATCAATGAAGCGTTTGACTATCTCGCCTGTGATGAGCGGAATATCGATGGTCGCAAGCAGCACAAAGCCCGGCGCGCATCTTTCCATACCCGCAGCGACATTGCCGACAATGGTGCCGGTATCTGCCAGCAGCTCGACATTCTCCCGACCAGCAAAAATCGGGGCATAAGCCTCCTGATTGCCGACAATATAGATTTTTTCGATTTGTCCCGACTGTTGCAGCGCATCAATGATATATTGCATCATAGGCTTGCCGCTGATATCAAGCAATGCGCGGTATTGTCCGGGGCAAAGAGCATCATCGGCAGGACATTTTCCTCCGCCTGCCAAAAGAACAGCATCCATATCCTTCTCCTTGGAACTGACAAATTTGATTAATTTAACTGGTTTTAAACCGAAAATATAAAATCCATTTAAACAGACGAAGCTGTAAGCTCCTTTTGAAAGGTGCTTACAGCGTTTTGGTTTTAATGACGATGGGATATTTATCTTTCAATGCCTGATATGCAGCTTCAACAGCCATTTTGCTGCCGATACCGAAAACGGTGGGGCCGCTGCCGCTCATCGAGGCATAAAGTCCGTGAGCTTTCAAATCATTATACATATCAGGGATTTTTGGGCATAATGCAGCTGCCGCAGGGGCAAGTGCGTTATGTAAGCATCTGCCGATGCTTTCCAGATCATTGTTGCGCAGTGCCTCAACTATTCTTGTTTCATTATGCTGCTGAGGCAGCGGCTGATAGCTTTGATAAACCAGCTTTGTGGAAAGGCTGATATTGGGATTGAGCAGGAGAATGTCATAGGAAGGAACATTGCCCAGGGTATGCAGCTCAGTGCCGATGCCTGTGCAAAGAGCGGGTTTATTCTGAATTGCAAAGGGGATATCGCTTCCCAGTGTTGCGCCCAGCTCCAAAAGCTCGCGCATAGGGATATCCAGTCCGAACATTTCATTAATGCCGCGGAAAACTGCGGCAGCATCGCCGCTTCCGCCTCCCAGACCTGCGGTTACGGGAATATTCTTGATGATATGAATACGCATACCACCGCTGATCTTATAACGCTCCTTCATCAGCTGCCATGCCTGATATGCCAGATTGCGTGTATTGGAAAGCAGCTTGTCTGTGCAGGTGATCTCATCCTGCGCTGCTTGCTCCAATATGATGGTATCGCAAAGTGTTATGGGCTGCATAACGGATTTGATATAATGATATCCGTCAGCACGCTCGCCTTCAACATCGAGATACCAATTGATTTTGGCATTAGCTTTGATTTCCATGATAGTTACTGATCAGCTCCTTCAATTCCTCTATATGGGCTTCGGCGCATTGCTTGCCCATAATATAGGATTTTTCCATTGCATGCCTGTCCAGAATTCCGAGTGGTTCTTCGATAGGATTGATCAGCCAATCCGCATCGATTTTTTCGGGATCACAGCCGCCTGTCATATCCATAGCGCGTAAAACGACATCAATATGGTTTTTGGGCTTATATGGGGCCATGCAACTGCAATTTATCGCCAGCACGATATCTGCTCCGTTTGCGCGCAGAACATCGGCAGGACAGTTATTGATGATGCCGCCGTCAGTCAGCAGCATATCGCCAAGCTTAACGGGCTTGATCAGCCCGGGAATAGCAGATGAGGCATGCACGGCGCGGGCAATATTGCCCTCGGTGAAAATCACCTGCTTTTTTGAAACCAAATCGGCAGCAACAATATAAAGCGGCAAAAACGCATCTTCGATATTGCCATCTCCGGTGTGCTCTCTTATTATTTTCAGATAACCCTCCGGCACAAGCAGTCCTGTCATACTCGGTTTAGGTCCGATCAGCTCAGTCAGATCTGCATTCAGGAAAATCTCCTTGATGAAATGCGAATCATATCCCCATGCACAAAGCGCTGCAGCCGCAGAGCCTGCCGATGTTCCCGAGACCATATCGATCTTTATATTGTTTTGCTCCAGAACCTCCAATGCGCCGATATTGGCACCTGCACGGGTGCCTCCGCCGCCAAAAGCGATTCCGATTTTGGGTTTTTTGTTCATAGGCTTTTTATTCAAAGTTGTTTGTTATGCAAAGTTATTTGTTATGCAGAGTTTATTCGAATTCAAGCTTTCCGTAGACTTTCTTCATTCTTTCCATGGCCTCTGCCATTCTGTCTTCGGGAACGGTGAGGGTGGCGCGGAAATAGCCTTCGCCATAGGTTCCATAGCCATTACCGGGAGTGATGATAACACCGCATTTTTCCAGCACATCTTCAGCAAAGCTTTCAGAGGTGAAGCCCTTGGGTACCTTTGCCCAGACATAGAAGGTTGCCTTCGGTTTTTCGAGTTCCCAGCCCATTGCGCTCATACCGTCAAGCATGATGTTGCGGCGGGCGGAATAAACAGTCTTCAGATATTCGATGGTGGGCTCCATATCATTAAGACCTGCGATACCTGCATATTGAATTGCCTGGAAGGCACCGCTGTCAACATTGGATTTGTAGCGGGCAAGGGTAGCGATTGCCTTTGGATTGCCGACTGCAAATCCGATTCTCCAGCCTGTCATGTTGAAGGGCTTGGAAAGGGAATTGAATTCGATGGCTACATCCTTTGCGCCTTCGACCTCCATAATGCTGGGTGCGATATATCCGTCATAGGTCATTTCGGCATAAGCTGCATCATGGCAGATGAGAATGTCATATTTTTTGGCAAAGTCGATAGCTTTTTTGAAGAATTCAATGCTGCCGATTGCGCCGGTGGGATTGTTGGGATAATTGAGGAACATGATTTTCGCCTTGCGGGCGATTTCCTCAGGAATGGCATCCAGATCGGGCATAAAGCCGTTTTCTTCCAAGAGCGGCATCAGATAGCTTTCGCCGCCTGCGAGCATTGTGCCGATTCCGTAAACAGGATAGCCGGGATCGGGAACAAGATTGATATCACCGGGATCAACATAGCAATAGTTGATGTTGGCAATACCTTCCTTGGAGCCAATGAGTGTGCAGACCTCGGTTTTGGGGTCGATATCAGCACCGAAACGGCGTTTGTAATATGCTGCTACTGCCTTGCGGAAATCAAGAGTTCCGACAGAAGAGGGATATTGATGATGAACGGGATTTTTGATCTGTTCAGCCATTTCCTTAATGACAAATTCGGGGGTAGGCAGATCGGGATCGCCGATACCAAGACTGATGATATCAACACCGCGCTCTCTTGCTTCCTCGATTTTCTGCTCGATACGAGCGAACAGATAGGGCGGGATATTTTGTATTCTTTTTGCTTCGGGTTTCATTTTTTCCTCCTGAGATTGGTTTGTTTTTTATCTTAAATTATATTCGCCGACAAAGGATGTAACGGCAGGGCCTTCCATCAGCACATGACCGTCTTCCTCGCGATATTCAAGCATAAGCGAACCGAGGGCAAGCTCAACTTCGACCTTGCGATCGGTGAAGCCGTTCAAAAATGCCGCTACGGCAGCAGCAGAAGCGCCTGTTCCGCAGGCAAGTGTTACACCGCAGCCTCTTTCCCAGACACGCATTTTGATTTTGTTCTTGGCAAGTATTTGTACGAATTCAACATTGGTTTTTTCGGGGAAGGCAGGATGAGTCTCGATCTGCGGGCCGATTTTGGTTACGGGGAAGATATCAAGATCATCAACAAAGACCACACAATGAGGATTGCCCATGGAAACTGCGGTAACAGCCAGACGCTTGCCGCCAACCTGCAAGGTTGCCTCCAAAACAGGATCGCCGGGGAGTGTTGTGGGGATATCTTGAGCATTCAGACGGGGTTCACCCATATCAACACAAACAATTCCTTTTGCATAATCGATGATACAGGGCTTCAGAATTCCGGCAGCTGTTTCAACCTTCAGCTCATCTTTATCAACAATACCTTCATTGCGGGCGAAAATAGCCGCACAACGCATACCGTTGCCGCACATTTCAGCAAAAGAACCATCTGAATTGATGATCTCAAATCTGAAATCAGCCTTGTTGGAGGGATAAAGAATAATAACGCCGTCAGCACCGATGCCGAGATTACGGTCGCAGATTTTTTTGGCAAAAAGATTTTTGTCCGCGGGCAAGGTCTCCTCAAAGCCGTTTATGAAAACGAAATCATTGCCCAAGCCGTGCATTTTTGCAAAACGCATAAAACCGCCTCCTTAAAGTATAAATAAAGAAAATTTAAATAATTTTAAATATTTTATTGCCATATTTATACTATATTATCATAAAAGCCCTTTAACAACAAGTATATTTTAAAGAACGGTTCAGTATTTTTCAGCCTTCAGCGAACAATGTTCATCGATTTTGAAGGATGGGTTTTCGCTTTGCTGCAGGGTGATGGCTTTTTGGATGGCAGATTTTCCGAAACGTGCTCTGATTTCATCCACCGCAAGTTCAGCAGCCATTTTCTGCTTGGTATTGTCAAAAAGAGAAAGCTGCACAAAATCCATTTTTTCTTGCGGCAGAATGGCAGTCAGGCTTATTGCGCGTAATGGTTTTTCCCAATGATAATTCTGCTTCAACAGCTCCAATGCAGCATAATATAAATCATCCGAAACAGAGCTTGGATGCGGCAGCGGAGCCTGCATTGAACGGGAGCAAAAATCCTTGTCCTTGATATGCAGACTGACAGCGCAGGCAGACATATTGCTTTTGCGGCAGCGGGAAGCCACATTGTCTGCCAAAGCACAACAACAGCTTCAAAGATCAGATAGCGTCCATAGATGAGATCCTTTAACTCGTAAATACCGGGTTCTGTCTCTTCCAATGCATTTACGAAAACATCCTCTTCATCAAACTC
>JAFSIU010000100.1 GCA_017439615.1 Bacillota bacterium | reverse complement strand
TTGCCAAAGCCTTTTTTGCAGCCCATGCACATTGTTCAAAATTGCCGCCGATACCTACACCTACAATGATGGGAGGGCAAGGGTTGGCGCCTGCATTTTTGACTGTCTGCAGTACAAAATCAATGATACCTTCTCTTCCGGCAGCGGGGGGCAGCATTTTCAGCGCGGACATATTTTCCGCACCGCCGCCCTTTGGCAAAAGCCGCATCTCAAAAATGTCTCCCTCGCATAATTCGATGTGTATAACAGCGGGAGTATTATCATTCGTATTAACCCTCTGCAAAGGATGGCTGACTATGGATTTACGCAGATAGCCTTTTTCATAGCCTGCTGCAATCCCTTCATTGACGGCATCACGCAGAAGTCCTCCGCTGATATGCGCTTCCTGCCCGAGCTTGATCATGCAGACAAGCGTTCCCGTATCCTGACAAAGCGGCAAATGCTTTTCGGCAGCGATGGCAATATTTTCTTCGATAATGCCATAAACCTCCTGAGCTATTGCTGAGGTTTCGTTTTGTCTGGCATTACGAAGAAGGCTGCAGGTACTTTCAGGCAAAAATATATTTGCTTTTATTACCGCATCAGCTACTGCATCACGTATTTTTTCATAAGCTATTTCTCGCATGGTTTTCTCCTTTGATATATTGCATTGCAATAATGATAACATAAACTGGCTGTAAATAAAAGAAAATGATTTATTTGTCAAAATTTGTTGTCCCGCGGCATAGATTATTCTGAAGAAAATAAAGGGGGCTTTGCTATGCGCATTTTCGGGTTTTGGCAAAAAATTTTTGGTCTGTGTGAGCAGAACAATGCTTTATATCATAAATTTGTCGGCTATATCAGCAACAATATTTTCCCTCCGCTGCTGACCGCAGAGGAAGAGGCGGAGGCCATAAGCCTTGCCGCCTCAGGTGATGATACCGCGCGGCGCAAGCTGATAGAGCATAATCTGCGTCTTGTTGCACATATATGCCGTAAATATGAATCAACAGGGATAGAAAAGGATGATTTGATTTCCCTGGGAACAATAGGTCTTATCAAAGGAGTTAATACTTTCCGTCCCGACAAAGGCAGCCGTCTGTCGACATATGCGGCACGCTGTATTGACAATGAAATTCTGATGTATTTGCGCCAGATCAAAAACAGCAAGACCGAAGTTTCTCTTTATGATTCTGTGGGAACGGATAAGGAGGGGAATGAAATCACTCTGCTCGATTTATTGGACGGCGCTGAGGGTGAGGTTGACAGTGATTTATGCTGTTCTGAGGACAGAGAGCAGCTTTTGCAGGCAATGCGGGTGCTGGATGCCAAGGAAAAATATGTGCTTATATTACGCTATGGCCTTTTTGACCACGAATCGAAAACGCAGAGGGAAATAGCCGCAGGCTTGGGAATCAGCCGTTCTTATGTTTCAAGAATAGAAAAAAGAGCTGTCAACAAATTGAAAAGGGCTTTCAATACCTGATATATTGTCAGCTGATCATATAGTTGGCAGTATTCAGCAGATGCTTTACGGCCTATGTTTTTGTTGACTTTGACTGTTCGTCATGATAGCATAAATTGTAATATAAAATAGATTTATAATCTCTCTTGGAGATTGAGGATGTTATGCTGCAAAGATATTGGCAATTTACAAAAGGCAGGCGTCTGCTGGTTTTCCTTTGTCCTCTGACAGTTATTGCAGAGGTCATTTTGGAGCTGCAGATTCCCCGTTTGATAGCATTGCTTATCAATAATGGTATTATGATGGAAAACTGGGGATATGTTTATGACATTTGTCTGAGAATGTTTGTGATATCAGTATTGTCCCTTGCTTTTGGTGCGGCCAGCGTTCGTCTTACGGCATTGACAGCAATGCATTTCGGCAAGAATATCCGCGCAGCACTTTATAATAAGATTCAGGCCCTTTCCCAAAGCTCTCTTGACCGCTTTGGCGCAGCTTCCTTGCTGATGCGTATGACAGCTGACACCAACAGTATGCAAACAGCCTTTATGATGGTGATACGTGTTCTTTGCCGTGCGCCTGCATTATTTGTTGTCAGTCTTTATATGATAATGACAATGAATTCGCGTCTGGCGCTGATTGTGGCTTGCTCTGCTCCGATACTTATTGCTATCTTTTATGTTGTCAGTCGTTTGTCTTATCCCCGTCATGTTAGTATGCGTGCCAAGGGTGATGCGCTTAATGAACGCGTGCGGGAAAACCTTGAGCTCATAAAAACCGTCAAGGTTTATGGCGGCGAAGACTATGAAGCTTCCCGTTTTGAAAAGAGCAACAAGGAGCTTTATACTCAATCGGTTGCTGCCGACCGCCTGATCGTTATGAACGGTCCTGCATTATCACTTGTTATGTATACCGTTACTGTTATTGTCTTGTGGTTTGGCGCTCAGCATGTCATAGATGGCTTTATGTTGACAGGCGATCTGATCATATATATCACATATATCACGCAGATGCTGGTTGCGATCAATATGGTTTCCGTTACCCTGGTCAATGTTATTATGTGCAATGTTTCTGCTCGCAGAATAGGTGAGGTTCTTGACGAAAAAAGCGAGGCCGAAAAATTGCAGATCGCAGAAGACGCTTTTGTTTATGAAGCAGCTGACAGCGGAAGCAAAATAGATTTCTGCAATATCAGTTTCCGTTATGAAGGAACCAAACGCAATGCATTGACAAATATCGATCTGCATATCAAAAGCGGTGAGCTGATTGGCATTATCGGCTCTACCGGCAGCGGCAAAAGCACTTTGGTGAATCTTCTGCCTCGCCTTTATGAACCCGATGAAGGGCAATTGAAAATTGACGACAGAGATATCAAGGCATATGATCTGGAATCTTTGCGTTCCGGCATAGGCTTTGTTTCGCAAAAGCCAATGCTTTTTGCTGCATCTGTGGAAGAAAATCTGCGTATGGGCAATGATGCATTGACCGATGATGAATTGCATAATGCTTTGCAAACTGCTTGCGCTTATGATTTTGTTATGCAAAAAGGTGGGCTGAAAGCTGCAGCCGGACAAGGCGGCGCCGGCTTTTCTGGCGGTGAGGTTCAACGCCTGTGTATTGCAAGAGCTTTGCTCAAAAAACCTGCATTGCTTATTCTTGATGACAGTCTTTCTGCCCTTGATGCTATAACCTCTGCCAAGGTGCAGGAAAATATTATTGCGCAAAGAGCAGGTCGTACCACTATCATTATTGCGCAGAAGATAAGCACGGTTGCTGCCTGCGACAGAATAGTTGTTATGGAAAACGGCAGCATCTGCGGCATCGGTACGCATGAGGAGCTTTTGGAAAGCAATGGAATATACAGAGAAATCTGTCATTCCCAGCAGGGAGGTGATGACAGATGAGTTCAGTCGGTGCAAGAGGCGGCGGCAGACCGGGGCCCGAAGGACAG
>JAFSIU010000018.1 GCA_017439615.1 Bacillota bacterium | reverse complement strand
GCACTATGCCTTCATGGAAGGTCTTATGGGTGAGGATTATGTAAAAGCATATAAAGCCAACACTAAAAACACTGCTCAAAACAAGCAGGAAAATCCCGTCAATGCGGCGAATAATAAGCATAATTCTGCCGCCGGTGATATAGGCAAGAAAACACTGCGCAGCGAAGGCTTGCATTATCTGCCCAACGGCGGCACGGACAGCTATGGCAAAAGACTGATATTCCTCCCAAACTTCTCATAGATAATATTTATTCCCGAACAAATGTTGTGAAAAAAGAGTGATGTCAGGTCGAAAGACCTGACATCACTCTTTTTTTGTTATTGTCCAGGCAAACACATTTGACTAACGTCGTAAAGCATGGGTTTTCATGGTTGCTGATTTTCTCCCATCCATTCGGGAATCTTTCTTAATTCAAATCTGAAATCATTGATTCAACAGCTGCTTTTACAGTTTGCACCGTGTCCTGCAATGAAATATTCAGATCGGTGCATGCGCCGCAAACAAAAACATTATTCTTTTCGGTACGGAAGCTATGCCTGTCAAATTTTGCTGTTTTGCCGCCAACCGCAATGCCGTTTTGTGCAAGCAGCACAGTATCCACATAATGATTGCAAGAATATATTACCAAGTCAACTTCAAGCAAAGTTTCATCCTGCAGCACTATATCAAAGGTTTGTTCCTTTTTAATTATCTCCTTTACCTGAGAACTGCTGATGACCTCGCAGCTCTCAGGAACTGCAGCAAAGCTGTGTGCAAAATCTTCCTTGCATAAAACATATATCTTTTGAGGCTGGGATTTGCCGCAAACCCGAGAGCAAAGAACTGCATTTGCATTATTCCCGATTATTGCAATGACCTTCCCCTGCACTGCATCAAAATTCTTGTTCAACAGGAATTCCGCCGCAGGAACTGCATTTTCGATACCAATAACATTTGAGATTTTTGTTTTTTCTGCGCCGATCGCAAGCAGGATCATATCAAATTCAGCTTCGATATCCCCGATCGAAAAAGTTTTTCCCAATTCGCTGTTATACCTGACTTCAATGCCGATATCCAAAAAGCTTTCAATGTCAGAGAACATCGCTTCCTGCGGCAAAATGCAGTCCGGATAGAGCTTCAGCGAACCGCCGAGAACATCGTTTTTTTCAAATATGACAACCTTATATCCTTTTTTACGCAGCATAAAGGCTGCATTGATGCCTGCGATTCCACCGCCAATGACAGCAATTTTTTTTGCATTCTCTGTTATTTGCGGCAGGTTTTTATATTTCGTTTTTGCTGTGGGCTTGCCAAGCTTATTAAGCAGCTTGACGACTTCCGCAGCTTCGTTTGTGTTTTCAATATAACAAGAGGATAAAAACAATGGAGAATTCATTCTGCCGATCTGCAAGGCTTCTTCTATTCTTGCCAAACGAAGCATTGATACAACTGAATGCCAATCAATACCATCAGCTGCTTCATTGGAGCTGAAGCAGCTGTTCACGCTGCATTTTGCAAAATCGCAATGATCCTCGACCTCTTCTGCATAGCAATGCAGCAAAGATTCGGCAGGCTGCAAAATCAATTTGCGGCTTTGGGTATCGGCATTTCTTGATTCCTGAATAATATAAGCCTGAAGCTCTTTAAAAGACATTTTACTTTTGCCGGAGGCAAGATCCATAAAAATACTCTTAAGGTTCTTTAATACTCCGATTTCGCCATGGTTTTTATAAAGCGCATCATATAACTCGGCAACTGTTTTTATAGGACAATCGGAATTTGTATATAATCGCACGGTGCTTTCTGATACCTGCAATGTCGACACTCTTTGTGCAAAACGAAGTCGGTCAATAATGATTCCGCATTCCCCGCCAAAGAGCATATATTTAACATTCTCTTTTGTATCGCTGTCCAGCAAATCAGCAAAAGTGGTTTCTGCATTGACAGCCACTTCTCTTTCCGCTGCTGCTGCAGAAAGAACCTTGATTTTTCCGCGTACAGCATGCTGAACGATTTTGTGTTCAGCATTGCGTCTTTTTTCTGCTATTTTTTCTTGCAGAACATTAATCTGCAATGCTGCAAAATAGCCAAGCATAAAAGCAATATACACCGGCAGATAAATCAAAGTCAGTATAAACAGCGGGATATGAAAGCCTAATGCAATGATTGAGGTTATCAAGGCAAATATTGCATTTCTGCGTGCTACCTGAAAATCGGATTTGATCTTTGATGCCTGCAAATTGAAAAGCAATGCCAGACCGAATAACTGAATCGCCAGAGGTATTGCCAGCACTACATTCATATGATAGTTAAAAACAGCATACACATTGCCGATTTGCCCATCAAGCCTGATCAATGCAGAAGAGATGACCGGCTCAGCCTGCAGGCATACTGCAGCGGCAATATAAAACAGCACAACAGTCAAGAAACATACAGCTGAATAAACCGCTTTCTGTTTTGCAGCATAATCTTTTCTGCCAAAGATTTTCATATTCACAAACGGCAGCACCAGCAGCAAGAAAATGAAAATTGCAGATTTAATTGCGACAACATTGTCTGCCATTGCAATATCCATATCTCCTGCAGCAAGAAAAGGAACAGCAATTCCCAATATTTCTGCCTTATAGAAATTAACCAGAAGGGCTGCGGCAGCTGCACTGAGAATCACCCATATAAAGAAGAATAGTTTATTTCTCACAATTTAAACTCCTTTAAAATACGCATTTTATAGAATTATATCAATAGTACAAATTGCGTGTCAACTTACAAAACCTGCAAAGAGTAATATCTGTATATAGGCAAAGCCCCAACAAACTTTGTCGGGGCTTTGCCTATGTTGCAAGAATAGAGAGGTATAAATCTAATTGAAAATACTGTCAAGAACTTATAAATCAAACCTGCAAAGAAAAACACTGCATGATCATAATTCAGTAAATTTCTCTTTTTATAAAATCGCACCTCAAATCATATAAAACAAAAACCCCGCAGCTTTCTCCATACACATGGTGAGGGCTTGCTTGCCACAGGAGGAGCAGCGGGCAAAGGGACGGTCGAGCAAAAAGGCAATACGGGGAAGATAGCCGGAATCCTCGAGCAAGGCAAAAAGAGGAAAGAAAATCGCCATAGGCGGCAGCATCACGGATACGACCCAGGTAAGCACACGATATACCCCCTGCACAAGAATTCCGTGCAGCCACGAGGACGCAGAAACAGCCGCAAAAAGCTGATTCAGCAGAATTTCGCCCTGAGCAAACAAATCTGACAAAAGCTGCGAGGGATAATTGGCACCGCTTGCTGTCAGCCAGAAAAGAAAGAAAAAGAGCAGCAGCATAATAATATAACTGCTTCTGCGGCCCAAAAGCCACTTGTCCGGACCTACAGACAAAACAGTCTTTTGCCTGCCCTGCACGACACCCCGACATATTTCTTCCGCTCTTTGTACTATGGCAGAGGCGATCATGTCATTCAATTTTTCCTTATCAATTCCCTGCTGCTGAAGAAAATCTTTGCATTTTTCGAGCTCGGCAAGCATAGAAATATCAAAAAAGCCGCTGCCGAAATGTGATGTTATCTCTTTTTGCAAAGCTTCATCCATATCCAACAGCCGCAGAGACAGCCAGCGGCTGCTGATACCGTCAGCTCTTGCCGCAACAAGCGGCTCAAGCATAGCAACAGTGTGTTCGATTGCAGGCGCATAATCAATATGAAAAGGCTCAGCAGGAAAAGCATTGGCAGCATCAATATAAGCATCTATGGCGGCAATGAGCTTTTGCAGGCTTTTTTTCTGTTGTGCAGTGATACCTATCACAGGGACACCCAATCTCTCTGACAAAAGAGGCAGCTCCAAAGAAATATTCTGTCTGGCGGCTTCATCCATAAGATTGACACATATCAAAACACGAGGAGATATCTCCATGATCTGCAGCACCAGATCAAGTCCCCTCTCCAGACAAACAGCATCACATACTGCCACCGTCAATGAAGGAGAAGAAAAACACAAAAAGCTGCGGGCGGCTTCCTCTTCGGCAGAATTTGTAAGCAAGGAATATGTACCCGGCAAATCAACAAGACAATATTCTGCCGCGCTGCTCTTGAAGCTGCCCTTGGCATTGCTGACGGTTTTGCCAGACCAATTGCCCGTATGCTGATGCAGCCCCGTCAGCGCATTAAAAACGGTGCTCTTGCCGACATTTGGATTGCCGGCTAAAGCAATTATCTTTTTTTCAGAGGCATCAGCAGACCCACCCGGAAGGCTTCTTTTTTTTGTTTTCCATTTCATATTCAGACATTCTCCTCAATATCAGACACATAAATCATAATTTTTGCGGCATCAGCCGCACGAAGAGCTATCCTTGCCCCGCGGATGAAATAGACCGCAGACGCATCGAATCCTCTTTTGAGCACACATTGCACCAAAGTGCTTTCTGTCAGACCCATATCAAGCAGGCGACGCCGCAAAGGACCGGAAACTGTCAAATCACAGACATATCCGACATCTCCCTGCTGCAAATCGCGCAAAGGCATTTTTATTTTCATAATTCCTCCATAACAGCACAGCTTTTCTTTTTATTCTATTCAAAAAGCAGCAAAAAGGGACCTTGCCAAGCAGGACATAAGAAAATGTTATTACATTGGTACCAATCTAAAGACGGCAGCTTTGCTGTTGACTCAATATGCAATTGCATTTTTTTTGGAATTATGTTATGATTTTATTGTATGACTATGCGGGTGTAATTCATCGGTAGAATGTGAGCTTCCCAAGCTCAACAGGTGGGTTCGACTCCCATCACCCGCTCCAAAAAGAGCAGGCAAAACTTGTTTTGCCTGCTCTTTTTCCTTTTAAACCAAAACTGTTCCGCACAAATTCTTCTTCAATTTTGCCGCAGGTCTAAAATAATAGATGAAAAATAAATTGTGCAAAAGGTATTGCTAAAACAAATAACTGCATTGTATAATAATACTATAAATAAAAGAAATCGACACATATCGACATATTAACAAAACAAATGACAAGGGGAAAATATATGGCAAATTTGACTCTGCAAATGTATGATTTGATTGAAAAAATGTTTGATACCACACGCAGACAACGCGTGGGCTATCGTCAGCGCCCGCAAAGAGAAGCTGTTCTGAAATATCTGGCAGCATATCCTGATGGAGTGAATCCCTCACAGATCGCAGACCATCTTGGACTTGCGCGCCCTGCTGTAACGGCTATGATAGCTTCCATGGAAGACGAAAATCTGCTGACCCGTGCAATGAACCAGACGGACAAGCGCCGCATGGATGTCAAAATCACTGAAGCAGGTTTGCAGCAAAAGGAAGAGTTGGTCAAATCCTCTCAGAAATGCGCATCCGCATTGGTCAAGCATCTTGGCGAAGATGATTCCAAAGAGTTTTTGCGTATTATGGCAAAAGTCGAGGACTTTATGTCGCAAAGATGATAGTATTTCTTTTCCTGAAACAAAAAGTTTTGAGCATTCCCTATTTTTGCTTGACAAAGCAAGCGTATACTGATATAATAGCTAATGCACCGTTTGAGGTGCGTTAATATCGCGGGGTAGAGCAGTTGGCAGCTCGTCGGGCTCATAACCCGGAGGTCGTGGGTTCAAGTCCCTCCCCCGCAACCAAAAAAGCCTCACCATGTTTTGCATGGTGAGGCTTTTTATTCTCAATATATATATTCATTTTTTTCTGCGATTTTAAACAAAGAACTGTTAAAAACAAAAAGCAACTGCTGCGAACAAAGAACTCAAGCAGCAGGAACAAGCTTTTTGTCAAAAAGTATATTTGACAGTATGGGAACGATATGATAAAATGGGTGCGTAAACTATTCTTGATATAGAAGGTGAAAAATATGGAACGCATTAAAACTATCGAAACCCGCAATCTGTGCGACAGCGCCAAAAACGGCGGCTGCGGTGAATGTCAGACTTCTTGCCAGTCTGCATGCAAGACCAGCTGTGGCATTGCAAACCAGCAGTGTGAGAGCAAGGAAAGCAAGTAATTGCACATACTGAAATGCCGCCGACTTCGGCGGCATTTTTTCATAAAGTCCGTTTCATAAATATCTTTTCATCAAATCATTTTTCAATAAAGGAGAAAGAAAATGATCCATCAATATAAGCAGGGCGGATATAATATCGTACTGGATATCTGCTCGGGCTCGGTGCATGTCGTGGACGAGGTAGCCTATGACATCATAGCACTTTTTGAAAACAACAGCCGTGAAGATGTTTTGCGTATTGCAGGCGAAAAATATCCTGAGATTTCCGCGGAAGAGCTTGCTGAATGCTATGATCAGGTTTTGGAGCTGAAGCAGGCAGGAAAGCTTTTTGCCGAAGACAGCTTCGAGCCCATGGCAGGTGAGCTGAAGCAGAAAACAGCAGGTGTCGTCAAAGCATTATGCCTGCATATCGCGCATACCTGCAATCTGAACTGTGAATATTGCTTTGCGAGCCAGGGCAAATATCACGGTGAACGTGCTGTTATGAGCTTTGAGGTGGGCAAACGGGCTTTGGATTTTCTGATAGAAAATTCCGGCAGCAGACGCAATCTCGAAGTTGATTTCTTTGGCGGTGAGCCGCTGATGAATTTTCAGGTAGTCAAAGATCTTGTGGCATATGCAAGAAGCGTGGAACAGCAAAAAGGCAAAATTTTCCGCTTCACACTGACCACCAACGGCATTCTTGTGGATGACGATGTGATCGAATGGGCAAACCGTGAATGCAGCAATGTCGTTCTCAGCCTTGACGGACGCAAGGAGATCCATGACCGTTACCGTGTCGATTATGCGGGCAATGGCAGCTGGGAGAAAATCGTGCCCAAATTCCAAAAATTTGTGGAGGCACGCGGCGGCAAGGATTATTATATGCGCGGCACCTTCACCCATGCCAATCCTGACTTTCTGAATGATATTCAGCAAATGCTTGATCTTGGTTTCACCGAGCTGAGCATGGAGCCTGTGGTATGTGCAGATGACGATCCCTCGGCATTGACCGAAGAAGATCTGCCCATCATCATGGAGCAATATGAAAAGCTTGCCGAAAAAATGCTTGAGCATGACAAGCTGGGTAAGCCCTTCACCTTCTATCACTATATGATAGACCTGACCGGCGGTCCCTGCATATATAAGCGTATTTCCGGCTGCGGAAGCGGCACGGAATATATGGCAGTGACCCCTTGGGGCGATCTTTATCCCTGCCATCAGTTTGTCGGCGAAGAAAGATTCAGACTCGGAGACATCTGGGAAGGCGTCACCAATACCAATATACAAAAGGAATTTGCAAACTGCAATGTTTATGCTCATCCCGAATGCAGAGATTGTTGGGCTCGTCTTTATTGCTCGGGTGGCTGTGCTGCAAATGCATATCATGCAACAGGCAATGTAACAGGCGTTTATGAATATGGCTGCAAGCTTTTCAAAAAACGTATGGAATGCGCGATCATGGTCGCGGTTGCAAGAACCCGGGGTGAATGATTATGAAAACTCCTATTTGCGATTTTGTCAGAAGCTATGCGGAGAAACAGGCCTTGCGCCTGCATATGCCCGGACACAAAGGACATAGCATTCTCGGCGCAGAGCCTCTGGACATAACAGAAATTGAGGGTGCAGACAGTCTTTTTGAAGCAGCAGGCATCATCAGGCAGAGCGAAGAAAATGCAGGCAAGCTTTTTGGCTGCAGCACTTTCTATTCCACAGAGGGCTCATCCCACTGTATACGCGCTATGCTTTATCTGGCGCTGATGCATGCAAAAACGCATGGCAAAAAGCCCTTGATCGCTGCGGCAAGAAATGTTCACAAAACCTTCCTGAGCGCCGCTGCCCTGCTGGACATTGAGCTTATGTGGCTTTATCCGCAGCAGATGAATTCATATCTTTCCTGCAGCATCAGCCCTGAAGAGCTGGATGCGATACTATGCAAGGCTGAAGAAAAACCGATAGCGGTCTATGTTACCAGCCCCGATTATCCGGGAGGGCTGGCTGATATTGCAGGTCTTGCAGATGTCTGTCATCGCCATGGGATCTTGCTGCTGACAGATAATGCTCACGGTGCCTATCTGCGTTTTTTGCAGCCTTCACTGCATCCCATTGATCTCGGTGCGGATATGTGCTGCGATTCGGCGCATAAAACCCTGCCTGTGCTGACAGGCGGAGCTTATTTGCATATTGCTGCCTCATTTGAAAAAGAGGCTGTTCCTCAGGCAAAGAATGCGCTGGCACTTTTTGGCTCCACCAGCCCTTCTTATCTGATCCTGCAATCTTTGGATATGGCAAACAGCTATCTTGAAGGATATGCTCAAAAGCTGCAGCAGTTTTTGCCCTGTGTCACCGAATTGAAAAAAGACTTGGAGAACAATGGCTATCACCTTTTTGGTCAGGAGCCGCTGAAAATCTGCATCAAGGCCAAGGAATATGGATATAGCGGATATGAGCTGGCAGCGCTTTTGTCCGAGCAGAATGTCATCAGTGAATTTGCCGATCCCGATCATCTTGTGCTGATGCTGACACCTGAGATCGGAGAAAAAGGCTTGCAGCAGCTGCGGACAGCACTGCTCACAATTCCCGCAAGAGCTCCGCTGACCGAATGCCCGCCCAGATTCCATGCAGGAGAAAAAGTACTTTCTGCGAGAGAAGCAATGCTGGCTCCTGCCGAAATCATCGATGTGCAAAAAAGCAAGGGCAGGATTCTTGCTGCCGCTTCTGTCAGCTGCCCGCCTGCCGTTCCCATTCTGATATGCGGAGAAAAGATTGACGAGCACGCCATTCAAAGCTTCAAATATTATGGCATAGAACAAGTGGCTGTAGTGAAATAAGCGGCATATCACTTACCAACAAATGTAAAAATATAGACAAAACATCTGTTTGATGATATAATAATATGTACCTGACATTAAGCAATCGGGCTGCGTGAAAGGTGCGAACAAATGAACAGAGCTCAGAAGCAGGCTTTTTGGCAAAAAAAGCTTGTTTAGTCGGATATTCTGATTCTTACCGCACCTTGCAAGGTGCGGTATTTTTTTAGGAGGTTTGCCTATGGACAAAAGAGTTGCTGTCATCAGCATCATTGTCGAAAACAATGAAATGATAGAAAAAATCAACAGCCTTCTGCATGAGCACAGTGAATATATCATTGGCAGAACAGGCATACCCTATCGCAAGCTCAATATCAATATCATCACTATTGCTTTGGATGCGCCGCAGAATATCATTGCCGCACTTTCTGGCAAGCTTGGCAATCTGCCCGGCATCAGTACAAAAACTGCATATTCGAGCGTGATCAGCAATGATTAGGCTGATCGAAAAGCTGGCAAAGGAGCATCGTCTGGAGCTTGCGGAATATGAGCTTTTGCTGCGCAACCGCAATCCCGAAGCCGCAGAACTGCTGACTGAGCTGGCACAAAAGACAAGAAAAGAGGTTTATGGCAATTCCGTTTTCATTCGCGGGCTGATCGAGATAAGCAATATCTGCAAAAATGATTGTCTTTATTGCGGGATACGCGGCGGCAACCGTAATTGTGTACGCTATCGGCTGACACCGCAAGAGATAATGGAATGCTGCGAAGAAGGGTATGAGCTTGGATTCCGCACCTTTGTTATGCAGGGAGGCGAAGATGCTTATTATAATGATGAGCTGCTTTGCGGGCTGATTGCAGACATCAAGCAGCGCTTTCCCGATTGCGCCATCACTCTTTCTTTGGGTGAGCGCAGCCGTGAAAGCTATCAAAAACTCAGGGAAGCAGGTGCTGACAGATATCTGCTGAGACATGAAACCGCAGATGCAGAGCATTATGCCAAGCTGCATCCACCGCAATTAGCCTTTGCGGACAGAATGCGCTGTCTGCATGAGCTGAAAGAGCTTGGCTTCCAGACAGGCTGCGGCTTTATGGTCGGCAGTCCCTTCCAGACAGAAGCCGAGCTGGCAAAGGATCTGAAATTCATAGAAACCTTTCAGCCTGATATGTGCGGGATTGGACCTTTCATTCCGCATATTGATACTGTTTTTGCAGGCTATCAGGCAGGGAGTCTGGAACTGACCTGCTATCTTCTTTCTATTATCAGGCTGATCAAGCCAAATATATTACTGCCCTCTACCACAGCTTTGGGCACTATTGATCCGCTTGGACGCGAAAAGGGAATTCTGGCAGGCGCCAATGTCGTGATGCCGAACCTCTCCCCTGCTTCGGTAAGGAAAAAATATATGCTTTATGACAACAAAATCTCGGATGGCGATGAATCCGCACAAAGCCTGGATTCGCTAAAACAAAAAATTTCCGCAATCGGCTATCAGGTGGTGACCGACCGCGGTGATATAAAAAATATCTGAAGAGGAAGATAAATCTGACTCCAAGAAAGGAAGTAAAGAAAATGACAAATTATGATCCCAAATCTCTCAAAGCCGAGGAATTTATCCATGACGGAGAAATTCTCGCAACCCTGGCTTATGCCGAGGAAAACAAAAACAATATGGAGCTTATCCAACAAATTCTGGATAAGGCTCGCCCACAGAAGACCGAAACCGGATATAAATGCGCAGGCCTCACTCACAGAGTAGCATCTGTGCTGCTTGCCTGCGATGATCCCGATGTTATTCAGGAGATTTATAAAATCGCTGAAGAGATCAAGCTTGCCTTCTATGCAACCGTATCGTCATTTTTGCGCCGCTTTATCTTTCGAATTATTGCGTGAACGGCTGCGTCTATTGCCCTTATCATCATCAGAACAAAACCATTCCGCGCAAAAAGCTGACTCAGGAAGAGGTTCGCGCAGAGGTTATTGCGCTGCAGGATATGGGACACAAGCGCCTTGCCATCGAAGCAGGCGAAGACCCCGTGAACAATCCGCTTGAATATATTCTGGAATGCATCAAAACGATTTACAGCGTGCATCACAAAAACGGCGATATCCGCCGCGTGAATGTCAATATCGCCGCGACCACAGTAGAAAACTATCGCAAGCTCAAGGATGCAGGCATCGGAACATATATTCTTTTCCAGGAAACCTATCATAAGGAAAGCTATGAACAGCTGCACCCCACCGGTCCCAAGCACAATTATGCTTATCACACTGAGGCAATGGACAGAGCAATGGAGGGCGGCATCGACGATGTCGGTCTTGGTGTGCTCTTTGGTCTGGAGCTTTATAAATATGAATTTGCAGGCTTGCTGATGCATGCCGAGCATCTTGAGGCTGTTCACGGTGTCGGACCGCATACCATTTCCGTTCCCAGACTGAAAAAAGCTGACGATATCGATCCCGATCAGTTTGACAATGGCATCGATGATGACACCTTTGCAAAAATCACTGCCTGCATTCGTCTGGCAGTTCCTTATACCGGCATCATTATCTCCACCCGCGAAAATGAACAGGTCCGCAGTCGTTTGCTGCATCTTGGCGTCAGCCAGGTTTCCGGCGGCTCCCGCACCTCTGTCGGCGGTTATGCAGGCTATTCCGCAGAAGAGCGTCCGCATGACACCGAACAGTTTGATGTCTCCGATCAGCGCTCCCTTGATGAGGTCGTGCAATGGCTGATGGAAAACGGTCATATCCCCTCCTTCTGCACTGCTTGCTATCGTGAGGGCAGAACAGGCGACAGATTTATGAGCCTTTGCAAGAATGGACAGATACTCAATTGCTGCCATCCCAATGCGCTGATGACGCTTTCCGAATATCTTGAAGACTATGCCTCGGACAGCGCCAAGGAAATCGGCTATAAAATGGTCGAAGAGGAGCTTAAACGCATTCCCAAAGACAAAGTCCGTGCTATTGCCGAGCAGAATATTCAGGATATCAAAAACTCCAACCGCAGAGATTTCCGTTTCTGATACAACCGTTTCAATAAGTAAGTTTTTCACAAGGGGGATGCTATGAGCCTTAATGAAACCGTCAGTGCCGAAAGGCTGCATATTGGCTTTTTCGGTATGCGTAATGCCGGAAAATCGAGCATTGTCAATGCCGTCACGGGACAGGAGCTGTCCGTAGTCTCCGACATTAAGGGCACGACCACAGATCCTGTCACCAAAGCAATGGAGCTCAAGCCCTTGGGGCCGGTTGTCATCATTGACACTCCCGGTCTTGATGATGAAGGTGAGCTTGGACAAAAAAGAGTTGAAAAAGCCAAGCAGATACTTGCCAAAACAGATATCGCCGTGCTTGTCATTGACAGTACCGTCGGTATGAGCAAGCAGGACTATGAACTGGAGCAGCTTTTCCAAAGCAAAAAGCTGCCCTATGTGATAGTCTTCAACAAGGCTGAGCTTCTGGAGCAAAGAGAACTTCTTCAGGACAAGGCACTTTATGCAAGTGCCATCACACAGGAAGGTATTTTTGAGCTGAAAGAAAAGCTTGGCACCTTTGCTGCAGAAAAGAAAACTGAAAAAACTCTGGTAGCTGATCTGCTGCAGCCCGATGATATCGTAATCCTGGTCACTCCGATCGATGCCGCGGCACCCAAGGGCAGACTGATACTGCCGCAGCAGCAGACAATACGCGAAATCCTGGATAATCACTGCATGGCATTGATCTGTCAGGACACCGAGCTGCCGCAGATGCTTGAAAGCCTGAAAAAGAAACCGAAGCTGGTCATCACAGATTCTCAGGCCTTCGGCAAGGTTTCCAAAGATACGCCGGAAGATATCATGCTGACCTCTTTCTCCATACTCTTTGCCAGATATAAGGGCGATCTGGCAGAGCTTATCAAAGGAGCAGCAAAGCTGTCTTGCCTTGAAGACGGCGACAAGGTGCTGATCTCGGAAGGCTGTACGCATCACAGACAATGCAATGATATCGGCACGGTGAAGCTCCCCGGATGGATAGATGCCTTTGCAAAGGCGAAGCCGCAGTTTTCTTTCACCTCGGGCGGACATTTTCCCGATGAGCTGCAGGATTTTTCGCTCATTGTGCATTGCGGAGCCTGTATGCTGAATGAGAAGGAAATGCAGAACAGAATTGCCAAAGCCAAGTCAGCAGGAGTGCCTATTGTCAATTACGGCATTGCCATTGCGCATATGCATGGCATATTAAAACGCAGTCTTCAGCCCTTCCCGGAATATCTTGCAATGCTTGATCGGGAATAATTGTCCCAATTTACTTTTGGACTGACGGGTTACATCTTTGGCAGTTTCACTAAGTATTGATGCAGGCCGAAAAATATGATAAAGTAAACTGAACGATAAATAAGAATTTG
>JAFSIU010000099.1 GCA_017439615.1 Bacillota bacterium | reverse complement strand
GGTTCCATTGCGGGCAATTCTTGTCGGCAAAACACAGTCAAACATATCAATTCCTCTTGCCACGCCTTCAACAAGGCAGTCAGGAGAACCGACACCCATCAGATAGCGGGGCTTGTTCTGCGGCAATACCGGAGTCAAATAATCAAGCACCTCATACATCATTTCTTTTGGCTCGCCAACAGACAAGCCGCCTATTCCATATCCGGGGAAACCGATATTAACCAACTCTGCAGCACTTTTCAAGCGCAAATCCTTATACATACCGCCCTGAACAATACCAAAAAGCGACTGTGTTGGATGCTCATGAGAATCTTTACAACGCTGAGCCCAACGCAAGGTACGCTCCATAGAGTGAGAGGCATAATGCTTTTCAGCAGGATAAGGACAGCATTCATCAAACTGCATTGCAATATCAGCACCGAGTGCCATTTCTATTTCCATAACCTTTTCAGGTGTGAAAAAATGAGATGAGCCATCAATATGCGAACGGAATTTGACTCCTTCTTCAGTAATCTTACGCAATTCATTCAGGCTGAAAACCTGAAAGCCTCCGCTATCAGTCAGAATTGGTCTGTCCCAATTCATAAAACCGTGCAAACCACCTGCTTCTTTAACTAATTCATGACCAGGACGCAGATAAAGATGATATGTATTGGCAAGAATAATTTGTGCACCAATATCTTTTAATTCATCAGGTGTCATTGTTTTAACCGTAGCACAAGTGCCGACAGGCATAAACACAGGGGTTTGAACATCTCCTCTGTGAGTGTGCATTATGCCGGCTCTTGCCATAGTTTTGCTGTCTTCTTTCAGCAATGTGTATGAAATTACCACTTTATCCTCCTATTTGATAAACATACAGTCTCCAAGGCTGTAGAATCTGTATTCATTTTTGATTGCTTCTTCATATGCATTGAAAACATTATCTTTTCCGGCAAAGGCGCTAATCATCATAATCAATGTGCTTTTGGGCAAATGGAAATTGGTAATAATGGCATCAACACATTTAAACTTGTATCCAGGATAAATATACTTTTGCGTCCAGCTCTCGCCTGCTTTAACGAAGCCATTTTCATCAGCAGCAGATTCCAAAGTTCTGACAGTTGTTGTGCCGACTGCGATAATTCTGCGGCCTTCTTTTTTGGCATTATTGATTGCGGAGGCGGCAAATTCATCAATGCGGTAAAACTCCTTATGCATAGGATGGTCTTCAACATTTTCTTCCTTAACCGGTCTGAAGGTGCCCAGTCCAACATGCAGCATAACCTTTGCAATCTCATTTTTTTCAGAGATTCTTTGAAGTAGTTCAGGGGTAAAATGAAGTCCAGCTGTCGGGGCGGCAGCGCTGCCGCGTTCACGGGCGTATACAGGCTGATAGCGATTCGGATCTTCCAAAGTTTTTTTAATATAAGGTGGTAAAGGCATTTTGCCCATACGATCTAAAATATCATAGAAAATACCTTGATAAGTAAATTTTATCAAGCGACTGCCATCTTCTGAAAAATCCAAGACCTCTGCAGTTATTTCCGGCAGATCAAACAAAAGTTTTGTTCCCGGCTGAGCTTTTTTTCCGGGCTTCACCAATGCCTGCCAGACATCAAGAGCAACCTGTTTCAAAAGCAAAAGCTCGATTACAGCACCGGTTTCCTTATGTGCAAAAATTCTGGCCGGAATGACCTTGGTATCATTCAAAACCAGCAAATCACCAGGCTCCAGCAAATCAGGAAGATCATAAAAATGCTTATGCTGCAGATTTCCACTTTCTCTGCTCATAAAAAGCATTCGGCTATGATCACGAGGTTCAATTGCTTCTTGGGCTATCAATTCCTCAGGCAAAAAATAATCAAATTCATCGACTCTCATTCCGCACTCCCATTAAGATAATTCAACATTCCAAAGTTCTCATTATTAAAATAATAATAGCTGATAATGTCCTTATAGAGATACCCTGCATTTGCCATACCAACGGCACCATGCTGTGACATGCCTACTCCATGTCCATGTCCATTACCCTCGATAACAACATCGCTCAAATGCTTTTGACCGATATTGCGAGCACTTTCTGCATCAATAGCAACAATATCACTTGCCGCCAGCTGAACACGCTCTCCTGAGGCGCCTATTACAAATAAGCCTTGCATATCATCTG
>JAFSIU010000098.1 GCA_017439615.1 Bacillota bacterium | reverse complement strand
TATTGGGCAGGCCAGGCAATCTTCCTCGGCACCAATCCCTTCGCCTCCCTGGCAACCGCATCCTTCGTTCCTCCCTTTGCTGATATGTTCAATGTTACCTTCTTTAAGTTCAACTTTGCAGCATTGTTGGATATCGGCTGGTTCACCGTTATCACCCTTATCATCACCTTCTGCATGATCGATATGTTCGACACCATCGGCACTCTCGTTGGTACTGCATCCCGTGCAGATATGCTGGATGAAAAGGGTAGCATGCCTCAGATGAAGCAGGCTCTCCTGGCTGACGCTGTCGGTACCACTGTTGGTGCTTGCACCGGTACCTCCACCGTTACCACCTTCATCGAATCCGCTTCCGGCGTTGAAGCAGGCGGCCGCACCGGTCTTACTGCATTGACCACAGGCGTTATCTTCCTCGCCTGCATCTTCATCGCTCCTATCGCAGCTATCATTCCTGCTGCAGCTACCTCTGCCGCTTTGATCTATGTTGGTGTTCTTATGCTCATGGGTCTTAAGAAGGTCAACTTTGACGATATGGACCAGATGCTTCCCGTTGCTTTGATGCTTATCGGTATGCCTATTTCCAGCTCCATCGGTCATGCAATCGGCTTGGGCCTCATCTCCTACACCTTCGTCAAGGTCTTCTCCGGCAAGGCAAAGGAAGTTTCCGTTCTTACTTATGTCATTTCTCTCCTCTTCCTGCTCAAATTCTTCGTTGTTGCTTAATTTTCGGAAGAAATTATATAAATATAGAAGAAAACCGATCCAAAATAAAAGGAACCGACAAATTGTCGGTTCCTTTTTTGTCAACACAATATATGGATATTTTCAGACAAATTTAACAGAAAAACACCAAATCTTGACGATTGGTTATAAAAGTTTTTTCGCAAAAATTCTGCAAAAAAACTTTTAATGTGATTTTTTAACATTTTTAGAAAAGCGCCGAGAAAAATGCCTGCTCAAAGGGGTTGCATTTTTTCTTGACTTGTGGTATTATATTAAAGGTCTTTAACCATCCCAGAAACTTTTATTTATATTTTTATATAATAAATCACAAGGAACATATCCCTTGTTTTATCCGAAAGGTAGTTTATGGATATTTTTGACAGTAATTTAAAAGGGCTTGACATCGAGGTTCTTGAAACAGAAGCGCCCGAAGAAGCTGTCTTGACTGAAGAAAGGACAGCAAAGAAAAAGAAATTCGGTAAGCTGAAGGCTGTTTTCACAGCCTTAATTGTGCTTACCTGTTTTTCTTCTGCTGTTTTTGGCGCTTCGGAATATGTCTCCACAGAGCTTTTTGCTTACAACCTGACTATTGACGGTAAAAGCGCAGGCCTTTTCACTTCTGAAGAAGAGGCTATGGCAGTTGTTGAGGAATATAAGGCAGAGCTTTGTGATATTCATTCCCGTTCTCTGGATTTTTGTGAAGAGGTTCATGTTGAACAGGTAGCTGTCAATGAATCTACCTGCATCACGGCAGAAGCAGCCGCCGAAACCGTTCATGAAATGCTTACTCCTGTTACAGATGCAAATGCGATTTATGTCAATGATAAATTCTTTTTCGCTGTTGATACCTATGATGATGCCAAGCTTATCCTGAATGCAGTGCTGAATAATTATGCTGAGGGTAAAGAAGAGATCACCTCCATTGCTTTTGCTGAAAAAATCGAGATCAAGCCCGTTTCTATCTTCTTAGAGGATATTATGCCTGTCGATGAAGGCTATGAATATCTTCTCAATGCCAAGATCCCTTCCGATGAATATATCGTTGAGCAGGATAACGAAACTCTTTTGAGCGTGGCACAGCGCTTCAATATTGATTATGTTGAGCTGCATGGTCTCAATCCCGCATTGAACACAGAAGAGCTTCATAAGGGTGAAAGAGTTGCTCTCACTCCCGAAGAAAATGCTGTCAATGTTATTTTGACCCGCACCACCGCTTCTATGGAGACCATTCCTTTTGAAACACAGAAGGTCGATAACCCTGATGTCTATCGTGGCATTGAAACCGTGCTTCAGGAAGGTGTCGATGGTGTTAATAAGAATACCTTCACTGTAACCGAAGTCAATGGCAAGGTCATTTCCAATGAGCTGGATGATACAGAGGTTTTGGTCGCTGTCAGTGATTATGTTATTGAAAGAGGTACCAAAACTGTTGTTGCGGCACGCTATTTCAACCGTACTCTCGGCAAGACCAAGGTTGATATTGAACAGGAATTTATTTGGCCGCTGACAGGCATCATCACCGATTCATTTGGTAAAAAGCGCTCCACCGGCATCCACACCGGTCTGGATATCGCAGTTAATACAGGTACCGAGGTCAAGGCAATGGCTGATGGCGTGGTCGTTCTTTCGGAAAGAGAATCTGCTTATGGCAATTTGATCAAAATTGATCACGGTGATGGAGTCGAGACCTGGTATGCACATCTTTCCAAGCGTAAGGTCGCATTGGGCGATGTTGTCAAGCAGGGTGATGTGATCGGTCTTTCCGGCAACACCGGTCGCTCCACAGGTCCGCATCTGCATGTTGAGGTCCGCATCGATCAGGTTGCTTTTAATGCCTTGTGGTATTTGCCTTGATTTGTGAACTAACGGCATAAACACAAATCCCGGTTTTCTTGATAAAACTTAAACGGAAGCTTATGAAAAAGCTTCCGTTTTTTCTTTTTCGAAATTTTACAGGACAGATTGAAGGTGGCATCTTTCTGCAGTTTTATATAGCTTATTAGTTTTATATCAATTTGACAAGAAGAAAATTTTATAATATAATATAAACCGTATAATAAAAAGTTTTTATTAGATTTTGTGAAAAAATAATACATATTCCGAATCATTGTGGCTGGGCTATGACAATATGGTCGCCAAGGTGAGAGCAGAAATGCTTTCGCATCTTGCAGGAAAGGAATCCGCTATTAAAAGCTTATCCTGCGCGGATAAGCTTTTTTTATAAAAATTTAATGGGAGGGTCCAGATTATGAAAACTCGCTGTAGGTTTTCGCTGCTGACTGCTATGCTGGCAATTATGCTCGTTCTTTCTCTGAGCTTTGCCGCAATCGCTGCCGAGCAGCCGGTGCTGGTCGTTACAGGCACCGATCTCGTGAGCGGAGCAACTGCTGCCGATCTCACGGAAAATATCGCCAATGAAAAGGCATATACTCTCGAAGAGCTCAAAGCTCTCGGCATCACCAAGGAGGCAGTTTATTCTGCTATCAACACTTCTTCCACCAAATCTGTCTACAAGGCAGAGGGTGTTGATGTTGCAGCACTGCTTGCACTCTTAAACTATGCAGGCGATGGCAATATCGCTGCAATCGCAGGAGATGGCTATGATGCAACTCTCAATCTTAATGATGTGCGCTATTATCATCCCAATTTTGTGAACGATGATGCAGCAGGCGCAGTCGAAGTTCCTGTTATGCTCACCTGGGCAACCGGCGGCAAAAGAGGAAATCTTGAAGTTCCTGCTACCGTTGAAGCTCTCGAAGAGCTTATGCTCATCGCAGGTCAGCTCAATGTAACAGATATGAATAACCCCCTGTTCAACAAGGGCGTTGTCAAAATTCTTGCAGGCGAAGAGCTGCCCGCAGTGCTGACTGTTGACGGCAAGGCCTATACCAGAGCAGAAATCCTGCTTATGCCCCGTACAGAAGCTACTTATACCTACACTAATTCCTCCGGCGAACAGAATGATACCGTAAAGGGCGTTCTGCTTGCTGATCTTATCGGCGATGCAATCGCAGACAATGCAGTTTTGTCCTTTGCCTGTGCAGATGGTTATGCTGTTAAATCCAGTCTGACCTATGCCGAATTGAAGGCTGCAAACTATATGCTTGCTTATGAAAAGGCCGGTGAGGCTGTTTATGAAGCAGAAAAGGGCGGCGGTCCTGCCCGTGGCTATTTCACTCTTTATGGTGATGATTTCAAACCTTCCAAGATGATTTCCACCATTACCTCTGCTGCAGGCTCCGAGCCCGTTGCTCCTACTCCTGTTGCTCCCGTTGATCCCTCTCCCGTTGATCCCGTTGCTCCCTCCGAACCCGCTGGTGAATGGTATGACGATGCTGTTGCTTATGTAACAGAAGCTGGTCTTATGAATGGCACTGACAAAGGCTTTGAGCCCGACGCATTGGCAAGCAGAGCCACTGTTGTTTCCATTCTTTCTCGCTTGAGCAGCTCCGATTTTGCTGACGGCACTTATGCTAACAAGTTTGACGACGTCGCATATAATGCTTGGTATGTCAGCCCTGTTGCTTGGGCAGCAGACAAGGGCATTGCTCAGGGCTATACCGATTTCTGGTTTGGTCCCGATGATGCTGTCACTCGTGAGCAGCTTCTGGTCATGCTGGCAAACTATCTCAATGTTTATGGCATTGAGCTGCCTGCAACCACTGATGTTCCTGCCTTCACCGATGCTGACAAGATCAGCGATTGGGCAGTCGAGGCTGTTGAAACCATTTGCGCAATCGGTCTTGTTGGCGGCTATCCCGATGGCAGCTTCAAGCCTCAGCAGGAAGCTAAGAGATCCGATCTTGCAGCTTTCATTATGCGTTTTGACGAGGCTGTCAATGCTGCCTTGGCTGCAGGTGCTGCCGATCAGCCCATCCTGCTCGTAACCGGCAGCGGCATCGCTGCTCTTGATGAAACCATTGTTAATGAAAAATCCTATACAATCGAAGATTTGAAGGCTCTCGGCCTTACTGCTCAGCAGATTTATTCCGCTGTCAATTCCTCCGGCACCAAGAGCATTTATTTGGCAGAAGGTGTTTATCTCGCAGATTTGCTTGCCGCTTTGAATTATGACGGCACCTCCACCATCACTGCTATTGCTGCAGATGGCTATGCTCCCAAAGTAAATTATTCCGATGCAAGATATTATTATCCCAATCTTGCTTCTGATTCCGTTGACGGTGCAGTCGAAGTCGAAGCTCTCATCGCATGGGCAACAGGCGGCGAAAGAGGCAAGACCGATGTTCCCACCGCAGTTGTCGAAGAAGAAGCCCTGACCATGTATGTCGGTCAGCTTGCAATCGATGACAAGAACAATTCCAAATTCACCACCGGTCTTGCCACCATCAAGGTTGGTGATGACCTCGAAGCAGTCATCAATATCGCAGGCAAGGATTATACCCGTGCAGAAATCATCATGATGCCTAGAACCGAGGGCACCTACACCTATCAGACCAAGGGCGGCGAAACAACCGCTGTTGTTCGCGGTGTTGCCTTTGCTGATCTCTTGGCAGGTTATGGCGATGCTGATACCGTCAGCTTCACCGCAGCAGACGGCTATGATATGAGCGCCGTTACCTGCACAGTTGCCGAAGCTCGCAAGAATTATTTGCTCGCTTATGAAAAACAGGATGAAAACGGCAATTGGGTTGGTATCTTTGACAAAGCAAAGAGCGGCGACGGCGTTGGCTTCTTCACTCTTTATATCAAAGACGGCAAGCCCTCCTCTTTGATCGACAGCATTTCTGTTACTGCCGCTTCCGGCATTGATTATGCAAAATCTCCCTTCCGTCATATCAACAATGGCGGTCATATCGGCTCCTCTCCTTATAATATCGATGCTATCACCGGCTCCACCCTCACTGTTGAGGGCCCCGGCATGACCAAGAGCGTTCCTCTTTCTATCCGCGAGGTAGAAAATCAGAATGCAGGCACTGTCCGTAAGGCTTATACCGATGTCAATGGTGAGCTTCTTTATGAAGGTATCGATCTTTATCACATTCTTTATGGTATGACCAGTGGCGATAATGGCATTGTTACCACTGATAAGGCCTATAAGGTAACTCTCAAGAACCGTAACCGTGTCAATATCGCAGAATTCACTCTTGAGCAGATCAAAGCTGCCCATGAAGCAGGCAATCCCATTCTGGTAGCCTATGGCACAGGCTTTGTTGATGGCTCTGCCGCAGCTCCCTTCGTTTTTGATGATGCTGTCGGCTCCATCCCCGGTCTTTATAATGAAGATGGCTGCATCAAGCTGGTCTATGACCACGCAGCAGTTGAGGGTGACCTCAATCCCGACTATGACAAATTTCTCTCCATGGCTTATATTTATGTCAGCGAGGAATTCACCCCCGGCTTCAAGCACAATGTTGCTCCTTATGATGATCCCGATATGTCTCAATATATCCTGACCATCGCAGGTGAAGAGATCGGTCGTGAAATCAACCTCACCGTTGATCAGATCGAAGCTTTGGTCGAATATGATGCTCAGGGCAATCTCGTTCCCGGCAGCCTCGGTCATCGCGATCTTTACAGCCTGACCAATACTACTTACTGGTATGTCAATGAATATGAAGGCATCAAGCTCTATGAATTGCTGAAATATCTCGGCCTCGATCCCGAAGCTGATATGGCAACTCAGGTAACCTTCAATGCTTATGACGGATATAAATCTGCTGACTCTTTCACCTTGGCAGAGCTTTCCAATCCCGATTTGTTCGGTTATTATGAAAAAGCAGCCGAAGACATCAATGACGGCAAATATGTTTCCGATGCTGACGATCTTTTGAGAACCGGCTTCCCCGTATTGCTGTGCTATGGCGTCAATGGCTATCCTTACACTCTCAACACCTCCAATGAGGGCTATCTCTCCGGTCTTTCCAATGATGGCGGCCCCTTCCGCATTATCTTCGGCAAGCGTGAATATTCTCATGTCAATGGCTCCAACCAGATCCAGAAGGTTCAGGAAGTCCTGGTCGGCGCAGATACCTATGAATACAGCTCTCACAAATACAGCGATAAGGCAGTTTTCAATGCTCTCGTTGATGAAAAGCTCACCGTTACCGTCAAGGGCGATGACGGCACTCTCCTGAAGGATAATGTTGTATTCACCGTTGGCCAGCTCGAAGATCTGGTATATGGCGAAGTTACTGCACAGGCTGCAAATGCTGCACAGAACAAGGCATACTATGAATTTGAAAAAGGCGGCGAGCAATACAGCGACCTTTATGAAGGTATCGACCTCAACTATTTCCTCACCAAGGTTATCGAAATCCCCGGTATCAAGGGCACCATCACCTTTACCAATGCCGAAGGCGAAGAACTTGTTGTTTCCATCGAAGAAGCTCTTGCACTCGGCAAGAACGAGCAGAGTGGTGTAGACGGCCTCGGCGCAACCATCGCTTATGCCAAGAACGGTACTCCTCTTGTTTATGACAAGAAATCCGAAGGCTTCGAAAAGAAATTTGAAGTAGCAGACGGCATCAGCCTCACTGTTCAGAATTCCGGCGGTCCTCTTGCTCTTCTCATTCCTGCTACCGAAGGCCGCGAAGCAATGTCTTTGGGCAATCTCGTTGCTATCGATGTCAACCTCGAAGCTGACAAATATGCTCACCTCTCCGGTGCATATGAAGCTCTCGGCGCTGCAACTCTCACTGTTTCCGGCAGCGGCACCACTCTTACCGATGCCAAGGTCTTTACCGTTGCAGATCTCGAAGGCAAGCAGACCATTGCCAAGACCGCAGTTTACAGCTTCCTGAACAAGAAGGGCAAGGTTTCCGAAGCAAGATACAGAGGTCTCGATCTTTATGAATTCCTGCGCTCCACTGATGTTGGCCTGCGCTCCAATGCAGAAAAGGTTATCGTAACCTCCACCGACAACAATGTTTATGAATTCACTGTTTCCGAATTGATGAAGAGAGATTATGTCAACACCGTCAGCGGTGCAGCTGATCTTACCATTATGCTGGCTTATGGCTCTGCCGCAGCTGACAATGCCGATGCAGAAGACGGTCTGCCTCTCGTTGCAGAGGATACCGATGCAGGCTATGTCGAGGCTTATGACAATGCAGGCGGTCCTCTGATGCTCATCATTCCTCAGGTCGATGCAGAGGATGTCAACAGATCCAAATGCGTCAAACAGGTTGCTTCCATCGAAGTGACCGCTTCCGCTCTGGATAGCTGGAAGCACAGCGTCAGCGATATTTATGCTGCCTATAATGATTTCGAATTTACCTTCGAGGTCAAGAATTCCGATGGCTCAGCCAGCTGGAGCAAGGTCTACAAGCTGAGTGAGCTCGAGGCCATGGAAGCTGTTATCGTCCGCGATGACTATGTCTGGGTCGGTCAGCATGCACACGAAGGTCTTATGATCTGGGCATTCATTATGCAGGAGGCAGGCAATATCGTAGGTATTGATAATCCCTCCGCAATCACCGCTTTTGCAAAAGACGGCTATTCCAAGGAATTTATCTCCATTTGGGGTCTTGAAGAAGTCCAGAACGGTGTCAAGGACAGCGCAACCGGCAACAGAAAGCATATCATCCTTGCTTATTCTCAGGATGGTCTGCCCCTCGTTCCCTCCGAAGGTGATGAAGGCTATTCCGGTCTTGCAGGCAATGGCTATGGTCCCATTCGTGTTATCGCACATGAGAATCAGGGTGCCTGCAACAAGAATGTCAACAAGCTCGTTGTTACTCTCAATGGCACCGATCCCATCAGCTTCAAATAGTCTTTTGTTGTGATATAATTTCGGGCGGCAGCATTTGCTGCCGCCCGATTTTCTTCATTCGTATCTCAGATAAAAATATTTACTGAATGGGTTTACTTTGGTATAATTTGTATATCCCTTGATGATCGAATTGAAAGGAGATGTATTATGAAAAAATTGATTGTTGTTTTGCTGGCTCTTTCTCTTTGTCTCGGTGTCAGCGGTGCTGCTTTGGCAGATGATGCGCCTTTGCTGATCGCTCCCAATCCGGCAGCCGGAGGTCTGATTACTCCTCCTGCTCCCACTTTGGATGAATATTATGCCAGCGGCAAGATCGATGAAGGTCAATTGCCCTTTGCATCTGTCCGCTCTGTTGTTCTTGATGCCGAAGGCGGCATGTGGGTTGGAACTAATGGCGGCGGTCTGGCATATAAGCCCGCTGACAGCGAGGTCTTTACCGAATATTTCCTCACTGCAGAGGATTATGCTGCTGCCGCAGACCAGCAGGCATTGCTCAGCCAGCGTTTTATGCTTGGCAGCAATGTTGTTCAGTCTTTGGCTGTTGATGAAAAGGGCGGTATGTGGATATCCCAGGCCAAGACCTATGACCCCCGCTTTGCAACACAGAACAAGGGCGTTGCCTATGTCTATGAAGACAAAATCACCTTCTATAACACTATCGAAGCTCCCGGCACAGTTCCCAATGATTATGTTCAGGCTATCAAAATCGCTGATGACGGCAGGGTCTGGTTCGGCTCCTTTGGCGGCCTGACAGTTTTTGATCCCAAAACAAATGAATGGAAGACCTATACCACGGAAAACGATCTGCCTTCTCCCTCTGTCAACAGTATTGAATTTGACGCTCTCGGCTATGTCTGGTTTGGCTGCTATCCCTCCGGTACAGGCACCAAGGACGATCCTTTTGTCGGCGGCTTCGGCTGGATCGATGAAGAAACCGGCAAGGCCTTTGCCTTGCCTATCGAAGCTCCTTACAGCGAAGAATATCAGACCTCTCTGCTTGCAGATGCCTGGGTGAGAGATATTGCTGCAGATAACTATGGCGGTGTCTGGATCGTTTGCTCCGGCTCCTATGGCAATATGCAGAACAAGGGCGGTATTGTATATTATGTTGATGCTCTCGGCAATGGCTTTTCTGTCGAAGGCAGACATCTTCTTGGAGACAAATTGACCGGCAATTCCGAGATCCGCTGCATTGAAGTCGATGAAAGCGGAACCGTTTGGTTCGGTACCTGGAACGGTGTTTATGCCTTCAATGTCGATCGCAAGGATGATCGCTGCTTCTCAGCAGCAAACAGCGATTGGCTGGCTCCCGCAGCACAGCATACTCAGCTTGACAATATCTATTCCCTTGATATCTATGGCGACAAAATGTATATCGGCTCCAATGGCGGTGTTGTAGTCCGCGATGTCAAAATTGCTGAGCCCATGGATAAATCAGAAGGCATCTGGTTGAATGTTCATCCCGATGGAATGAATTGCTTCAGCATTTTTAATGGATTGTCCATATTCCTCGAGGTTCCTCCTGTAGTGATAGATGAAACGACCTTTGTCCCCGTCCGTTTTGTAACAGAAATGCTTGGCATTCACAACAACTGGGATGCTGCAGCTCCTGACAAGGTAACTCTCACAGCCGAGAATATGAAAATCGAGCTCACCCTCGGTTCCACTGAGGTCATCGTCAATGGCGAAGTCCAAACTCTTGTTGCTGCACCCTTCGCAGAAGATGGCAGAACTCTTGTTCCTGTTCGCTTCATCAGTGAGACTCTTGGATATGCAGTAGATTTCAATTTTGATACAAAGGATATTTGTATCAAATAATTTCTGAAAGCTTCATAATGTGCTTCAAGCGTGCGAATTAAGATTCGCACGCTTTTTTTGTACACAATTTAAATATAAGCAACATAAATAAATCTTGCTTGCAGTATTTGAAAAACTTATTAATTATATAATAAAACAATTATAAGCGGTAATGGTTTTGCTTGCAAATAGTATTGCATATGAACTATAATAACCATGCTCGCAGGGGTTGTTATCAATAATTGTTACAATTTGATTCTGTTTATGTGTGATTATATAAATTTATTATCTACTATATAAAAATCAAATATTAAAAATCTATTATAATATCTTGAAAGAATTGTCAATAACGGCTATAATTAAATTATTATTGCAGATATTGATTATGCATTGCCGCTCACTATCTGCAATGGCAATAATTTTTAGAGCACAAGGAGGGGTTTTTTGGAAGATAGCTGTGCTTCTATGTCGGAGGTCTCATTTTGAGCGCCCAAAGCGCTCCGCATCTGTTATCTCTTAACGGCATAGTCGGAAATGAAGCAATTCTTGAAAGGGGGACATATAAATGTCCATTTTTGAAAAAGCAAACAAAGCTCAGTATATGAATATCAACCGCCGCACCTTCTTAAAGGGCGCTTTGGCAGTCGGTGGTGCATTGGCATTGGCAGGCTGCGGTGAAACCGAAACCATCACCAAGTCGAGAACGGAGGATTTGGAGCCGAATACGGTGTGCCCATAGGAGCCCTACTGATGGAAAAATACCTGACAGACAGCCTCTCGGAAGCAAGCAGGGAGAAAGCCG
>JAFSIU010000097.1 GCA_017439615.1 Bacillota bacterium | reverse complement strand
CCCGGTTTTATCGATGTACATGTACATTTGAGAGAGCCGGGTTTTTTGTATAAAGAAGATATTTTGTCAGGTACTCTTGCCGCAGCAAGAGGTGGTTATACCACGGTCTGCGCCATGCCGAATCTTGCTCCCGCACCTGATTGCCTGCAGGGGCTGCAGCCGCAGCTCGATGCCATTGCCCAAAAGGCGAGGATAAGAGTTTTGCCTTATGGTACTCTGACCAAAGAGCGTAAAGGTGTTGAAAAAGCAGATTTCGCCGCCCTTGCTCCTTATGTCTGTGCCTTTTCCGATGATGGCAGCGGTGTACAGTCCGAGGAAATGATGCTTGATATCATGCGCGATATCAAAGCGATGAATGGCATCATTGCCGCTCACTGTGAGGATGAGAGCCTGCTCTTCGGTGGTGTGATACACAAGGGCAGCTTTGCCGAAAAATATGGCTATCCCGGCATTTGCTCCGAATCGGAATGGAAGCCTATCGAAAGAGATATAAAACTGGTTGAAAAAACAGGCTGTCGCTATCATGTATGCCACATCTCCTGCAAGGAAAGCGTGGAGCTGATAAGAAAGGCCAAAGCCCAAGGCCTGCCCGTCACCTGTGAGACTGCCCCGCATTATCTCGTCTTTGACGAAAATGATATGCAGGAAAAGGGCAGCTTCAAGATGAATCCGCCCTTGCGAGGCGAGACCGATAGGACTGCCCTGATAGAGGGCATTATCGATGGCACCATTGATATGATTGCTACCGACCATGCACCGCACTCTGTCGAGGAAAAAGCAAAAGGATTATTGCATTCGCCCTTCGGCATCACGGGACTTGAAACTGCTTTCCCTGTTTTATATACCGAGCTGGTGAAGAAAAATATCATTTCAATGGAACGCCTGATCGAGCTTATGCACGGCGCCCCGCATCGCATTTTCGGCATCGGCAGCGAGCTGAAAAAGGGTGCACCGGCCGATTTCACCATTTTTGACCTGAATGAGGAATATGCGATCAATCCTCAGGAATTCCTCTCCAAAGGCAAAAGCACCCCCTTCGAGGGCAGAAAAGTTTTCGGTCGCTGCAAAATGACTGTTTGCGGCGGAAAGATAGTATGGGAAGATACAAAAAAGGAGGCAGCAGACAATGCCTAAAAGAACAGATTTGAAAAAAATTCTTGTTATCGGCTCGGGCCCCATTGTCATCGGTCAGGCAGCCGAATTCGATTATGCAGGCACTCAGGCTTGTATCGCTCTCAAGGAAGAGGGCTATGAGGTGGTGCTTGCCAATTCCAATCCCGCAACCATAATGACGGACACCTCCATGGCAGACAAGGTCTATATGGAGCCTCTCACCTTGGAATATATGGCACGCCTTTTGCGCTATGAGCGCCCCGATGCCATTGTCCCCGGTATCGGCGGACAGACCGGTCTCAATCTCGCTATGCAGCTGCACAAAAAAGGTGTTTTGAAGGAATGCGGTGTAGAGCTTTTGGGCACTCCTGCCAAGAGTATTGAGCTTGCTGAAGACAGAGAACTTTTCAAGGAGCTTTGCGAATCCTTGAATGAGCCTGTTCTTCCTTCTCAAATCACCTATTCCGTGGAAGAAGCCAAACAGGCGGCCAAGGAAATCGGCTATCCTGTTGTCCTGCGTCCCGCTTTCACCCTGGGCGGCACAGGCGGCGGCTTTGCTGACAATGAAGATGAGCTTGCGCAAATCATGCAGCAGGCGCTGGAGCTTTCTCCTGTCGGTCAGGTTTTGATCGAAAAGAGCGTCAAAGGCTATAAGGAAATTGAATATGAAGTAATGCGCGATGGCAGCGACAGAGCTGTTGTTATCTGCAATATGGAAAACCTCGACCCTGTCGGCATACATACAGGCGATTCTGCAGTCGTGGCACCCTGCCAGACCATCACCGAGGAGCAGAACCGCCGCATGAGCGAAAGCGCTTTGAAAATCATTCGTGCGCTGGAAATCAAAGGCGGCTGCAATGTTCAGTTCGCACTCGACCCCAAATCCGATAACTATTATTTCATCGAGGTCAACCCCAGAGTTTCCCGTTCCTCCGCACTTGCCTCCAAGGCTTCCGGCTATCCGATTGCCAGAGTAACCGCCAAGGTTGCAGTCGGTATGGATCTTGATGAAATCATGATCACCGACAGAAGCGGCGATTTGAATCCCTGCCTCAATTACACAGTTATGAAAATGTCCCGCTTCCCCTTCGATAAATTCATCGATGCCGACACCAGACTCGGCACACAGATGAAAGCGACCGGCGAGGTCATGGCAATCGGCAAGGATATTGAAGACAGTCTTTTGAAGGCAGTTCGTTCCCTGGAAGTCGGTGCCTGCCATTTGCATCTGCCGAAGTTCGATGCGATGCCGCAAGCTGAATTGGAGGCCTATATCGTCAATGGTCGCGATGACAGATATTTCGCAATCGCTGAGCTTTTACGCCGCGGTTTAAGTGTTGAAAAAGTCTCTGCGATTACAGCAATTACGCCCTTTTTCTTGGAAAAGCTCGCAAATATAATTAAAATGGAGCAGAAGCTCGCTGCCAATAAGGGCGATTTGAAGATTTTGGCAGATGCCAAGGATATGGGCTTCGCCGATAAATATATAGCCAAGCTCTG
>JAFSIU010000096.1 GCA_017439615.1 Bacillota bacterium | reverse complement strand
GCCGCAGACAGAATATGCCAGCGCAAGTCCCCCCTGCTGCATTATATCGACAAGGATTATGCTCAGAATGATATTGACAACGATTGAACTTATGGCTGCGAACACAGGAGTTTTAGTATCATTCAGTGAATAGAATGCTCTCGATAGCACATGTATGGAGCCATAAGCGAAAAGACCGATGCAATAGAACAGCAGCGCTTCACCTGTTGCAGCAGTGTTTTCTGCAGTAAATTTGCCGCCCATAAATTCGTACATAAAACGAATGATGGGTTCACGCAAAACCGCGATACCGACCGCACAGGGAATAATAATAAAATTGACCGAGCGCAAACCCATTGTCATGGTCTGCTTATATTCATCCAGCTTATTCTGTGCTACCTGTGATGTCATTGTCGGGAAAACCGCCACAGCAATGGCTATGGCAAAAACACCGATGGGCAACTGCATCAGACGCTGTGCTGTACGAAGTGCGGCTACCATTCCCTCTTCCAAACCTGAGGCAAGATTCTGATTGACAAAAAGATTGATCTGAGAGGCTGCAAGACCGATAAAAACAGGAATTATCAAACCAATAAGATTCTTCACACCGGGATGCTTATAGTCAAAGCTTAAGGAATAGCTCCAGCCAAGACGGAAAAGCTTGGGAGCCTGTACCGCAAAATTGAGAAATGCACCCAATACAACACCGATAGAAAAACCTGCAATACCATAGCCGGGGAATCTTTGTTCAATAGGACCGGCAAGCAAAAGACCACCGACAATTATACCAAGGTTATAGAGAACCGAACCAATGGCAGGAGCACGAAATTCCTTATACGAATTCAGTATTCCTGTCGAAAACCCCGATAAGCACATAAAAATAACCTGAATCAGCATAATACGGGTCAAATCAATAGTCAGCTTCATCGCAGGCTCATCAAAGCCGGGAACCAAAAGCTGTATCAATTGAGGAGTAAATATCATTCCCATGCATACCAAAACAAGCATAAAGACGATCACCCAATTGAAAACAATGCTGGCGACCTTCCAACCCTCTTTTTCTCTTTCAGTTGAGATATATGCAGAGAAAACAGGAATAAATGCAGATGAAAGCGCACCGCCCATCAAAATGGAATAGATGAAATCCGGAATTGAAAAGGCGGCATTATATGCATCGGTCATATAGTTCTGACCTATTTCATTATAAATTATCACATCACGCAGATAACCGAGGATACGGGAAAGCACAGTAGTAAATGCCAGCAGACCCGCAGCCTGAAATATTCCTCTTTTCTGCCTTTCGTCCATAATCAATGCTCCTTACAAACATTTCCCTGATATTATACTATACCATAAAAACGTAAGTAAGAAAAGAATAATTCAAAATTATTCGGACAAAATTTCCGACAAAGCCTCTGCCAGTAAAACCGCACTGTTTTTGACTTGTTCAAGGCTATTGAGATTTGTTCCCATTTCAACCAGAATCGATTTAGAAGAAATATGCTGATTATAGCGTCCGCTCTGCACCTTTACACCTCTTACTATGCCTGAGCATTTTTCTTCCAGCAGAGCGCCTATTTTTTGCGCAAAAGCATGATTCTGTTCCCATGTCGGATGCGCAATACGTTCCGCAGAGCCAACAACAAGCATGATTTTTGCAAGCTCCTGCTCTCCTTTTACAACTGTTGAATTAATTGGAACTGCAGGCGCATCGCGATGCACATCGATAAACACCTCCAGCGAGGGATACTTTTCCTGCATTGCTTTTATGCTTGCAAGAGAATTAGCATATGATTTGCTCCAATCAGGATAATCATGTATTGTCGGGCATAATATGGCAGAGATACCGTTTGCGATCAATTCCTCACAAAGCTTTTCAGCAACGGAGAATATACCTGCATTTTGTCCTTCTTTCTTGTCAACTCCATCATCAGGCCTATATGTTTCAGCATTATGTGTACAATAAAGCAAAACGCGTGGATTTTCCAGATCAACAGATATCTGTTCCTGAACAGGTTCCGTGCTTTCGTTTTTAATTTCTTCAATTACTTCAATTTGACCTGAGATAATTGTTCTTTGCATTTCCGGAACATAATTCGGATCTGCTGCAATTACTCTTGAATGACCGAGACCGAATATATCCCTGCTTATAACCTCGAGCCTATCGCTGAAACCAAAACAAAAGCCGCACAGCAGCAGCGAAAATGAAACAATTATATATATCAATGGCTGCAGTTTTTTGCTCACATTTGCCTCCATAACAAAACATAAAAACTTGTACATCAATTTTTATGCGGTTAATGAAGCTTGTATGAAAACGAATTTTGCATTTTTGATTGTATAAATTTTTGTACTTGCATACAAAAGAACAAAATATTATAATTATAGAATATTTTTGCAGGATGGTGATTTATATGGCAATATCAAATGCATATTTACAGAAATTATATAATGACGCATTGGAAAGAACTCCCAATCAGCCGGAATTTTTCCAGGCAGTTCAGGAGGTTTTCAGCAGCCTCAGCTGTGCGGTCGATCAGGATCCTTCTTTGACCAAAGCAGGTATTTTTGAAAGACTTATTGAACCTGACCGCATTATTACTTTCCGTGTCAACTGGACTGATGATGCAGGTAATGTACAGGTCAACAGAGGCTATCGCGTACAATATAACAATGCTATCGGACCCTACAAGGGCGGCATTCGCTTCAACCCCACCGTTAACCTTTCCATTATGAAGTTCCTTGCTTTTGAGCAGGTTTTCAAAAACAGCCTCACAGGTCTTCCCATGGGCGGTGGCAAAGGTGGTTCCGATTTTGATCCCAGAGGCAAATCTGATAAGGAAATTATGCGTTTCTGCCAGAGCTTTATGTTTGAGCTTGCAAAATATATCGGTGCTGATACAGATGTCCCCGCAGGCGATATGGGCGTAGGCAGCCGCGAAATCGGATATATGTATGGTCAATATAAGAGATTAACCAATGTTCACACAGGCGTTCTCACCGGCAAGGCTCTTCATTCAGGCGGCTCTCTCGCCCGCCCCGAAGCTACAGGCTATGGACTTTGCTACTATACCGAAAAAATGCTCAATGACAAAGGCGAAAGCTTCAATGGCAAAAAAGTACTTGTTTCAGGTGCAGGCAATGTAGCAACCTATGCAAACCAAAAAGCAACACAGCTTGGCGCTACCGTTATCGGTATGAGCGACATCACAGGCACAATTTATGATGAGAACGGTATTGATTACAAAATCATCAAGAAGCTTGCTGAAGAAGAAAGAGCAACTGTAGCAAAATATTGCGAATATGTTCCCACTGCAACCTTCACTCCCGATCCAAAGAATCTCTGGAAGATCAAGGCGGATATCGCTCTCCCCTGTGCTACTCAGAATGAAATCGATGTCAATGATGCAGCCAAGCTCATTGAAAACGGCGTATTTGCTGTCGCAGAAGGTGCAAATATGCCTTCAACCCTTGACGCAATTCATCTTTTCCAGGAAAAAGACATTCTCTTTGGACCTGCCAAGGCAGCAAATGCAGGCGGCGTT
>JAFSIU010000095.1 GCA_017439615.1 Bacillota bacterium | reverse complement strand
TTCATCCTCCGGCAGCTTATGGCATTTGTGTCGTTTGCCATGCCAGAGATATGGTCAATGCACTTTTGAGTCAGTTCCCATGGTACGGTGCTCCGGTTTCCAGTCTTGCAATGAAAGGTTTGATTCTTACCACTGTCGGAATTATTATTGGCGGCGCTGTTGCAGCCATTACGAGCGGTGAATGGAAGCTTCAGAAAACAGGAAATCCATTCTTTGCCTTCATTTTCGGCTTTATCGTTATGTGCTGCGGTCTTATTATTTCCGGCTGTCCCATGCGTATTCTGCTCCGCTCGGCCTATGGTGATACAGGTGCAATGTTTTCTATCGGATTTTTGGTAGTCGGCATATATCTAGCCACATTACTGCTGAAAAGGAGGGCAAAAATGCAATGAGTCTTTTAACGACGATCACCAACACCACGCTTTTGAGCCTTCTTATCGGCTTTATTATCGGCTTCTTTGCACAGCGCTCGCGTATGTGCTTCATTGGCGGATGGAGAGATTTCTTTATTATCCGTGATACATATCTCCTGAAAGGCTTTTTCTCCTTTCTTTTTGCCGCTGCCTTTTTCTTCTTCATTTTCCATTTCAATTACTATCTCAGCGAATATCCCTGGTTTGCACGTCCCCCGCTCTCATTCAGTCCTATTGAGCTTAATCCTTTTGAGGTAGTCATTCCTGAGGCATATCGAAATATGTCATATTGCGATCTTTTGCAATCACCTGTTATTCTCACAGTCGGTGAAGATCTGCCTATCCGCGGACTTACCATTTTCAATATCACCATTCCCAATGAATTATTGCTTACATTAGGCGCCACATTGATACTGGGCTTCTTCTCTACCCTGGCCAATGGCTGCCCGATGCGTCAGCATGTCATGGCATCTTCGGGTAATATCACATCTGCTTTTTATCTGATCGGCTTTTATGCGGCTATTGTTGTATATGATAAATATATTGTTCCGATTATGAATGAATTGGTAAATATCTATCAATAATTTAATAATCAAAGGGAGGTCCTTTTATGCTTGATTCTTTAACACATAATCCCGATGCTGATGACCTTTTTAAATCAGTTCTCAAAATGGAGAAGCAAAAAAAATGCGATCCCAGTGAAGTGATGGATATACTGACACAGCTTATAGAAATGGAGCCGGATTTTGCTCCTGCATATGTCAAAAGGAGCAATTATTCCTTCAAATTCTGTGAATACGGTTTAGCTCTGCAAGATTTGAACAAAGCCATTGAATTAGGTTCAAATGATCCCGAAGCCTTTTATCTGCGTTCAAAATGCTATGCCATCATTGGCAACAAAAACACTGAACAAATGGAAGATATCAAAATGACGCTGAAGCTCGACCCGCGTCACCCACAGGCAAATAGCGAAATGGGACATTATTTCTTCGAAAAAGATTATAAACAGGATGCTTATAAATATTTTACGGAGGCGATCAATAACAAAACAAATGATCCTCTGGCATTCCTTAAACGTGGAATAATTAATATGGAACAAGGCCGATATGAACATGCCATTGTCGATCTGCTTGATTCACAAAAATGCAATCCGCGCAATACACTCCTTTATTATCTGCGTGCCAATTGCTATTATGAAATAGGTGCACTTGACAAAGCATTAAAAGACTATGAATTGGCTGTTTTCGTAGATCCGCATACTCCTGAACTATATTATAAAATGGGCATTGTTTATTATGAAAAAGGAGACCTGGAAAATGCTGTCAAGAACTTCAATATGATGATCAATCTGCAATCGGACTCCTCCCTCGGATACTATAGCCGCGGCATTGTCATGCTTGAAAAGAATGACTTTGCTGCCGCCGCTGAAGACTTTGAAAAGGCAGCAGCGATCGCACCCAATGCAGAGACCTGCAATCTTCTGTCTCTTGCATATGAAGGTCTTGGGAATGCGGAACTCAGTTCAAAGTATTATGAACAGGCTCTCGCATTAGGCTATCAACCCGAAAACTAATATCGCATTTCTATTTTCAACAGGATATGCTTTTTGCATATCCTGTTGTTTTTTCTAAGATAATACAAAAAGGATTTTCACAAGATTAACTTGCATTACATAATATTTTGCAGCACTTCAGCAGTATAAAAGCTTGTATGCAAAAAGTAAGATGACAGTAAAATTTTTTCAATGGACATTTATAAATATTTGCAGTATACTTTTAATAATAAAAATAATAAAAAAAGAGGTGTTATCTTTTTATGGTAGATAATGTGTCTCACAACCCCCAGGCTTCTGAGCTTTTGGCATATGTCAACAAATTGGAAGGACAGAAAAAATGCAATCCTGTCGAAGTAACAAATCTTTTGAATCAGATTTTGGAGCTTGAGCCTGAATATGTCCCCGGCTATGTCAAGAGAAGTTCTTATCTCTTTGGTGCTTATGAATATGGTTTGGCACTGGATGATCTGAACCGTGCCATTGAGCTTGGCACAAAGGATCCGGATGCATATTTCAGACGTGCGGAATGCTATGGATTTTTGGGTATGAGTCTGGAAGACCGTATGGCTGATATCAAAAAGACCCTGAAGCTCAATCCCCATCATGCAGAAGCACATGGCGCATTAGGTCATTATTACTATGACAAAGGTTACAAAAATGATGCTTTAATACATTTTACGGATGCGATCGATGCCAAATCAAACGACCCTTTGGTTTTCCTCAAGCGCGCTATTTTGAATATGGAAGAAGAAAAATATGAATTTGCTATTGTCGATTTGCTTAATTCGCAAAAATGCAATCCCCGCAATTCAATAGTATATTCCCTGCGTGCAGAGTGCTATCACAAAATCGGAGCAATGGACAAGGCTATTCAGGATTATAAATCCGCAGCTTTTATCGAACCCAGCAACCCGGATCATTACTATAATATGGGTCTTTTGCACTATGAAAAAGGCGAGCTGAATGAGGCGATAGCTCATTTCAATATGGTAATTGAACTGATGCCGGATTCTTCTTTGGGTTATTACAGCCGCGGCATCGCTCATCTTGAGAACAATAATGCAGACGCTGCCATCCCCGATCTGGAAAAAGCATTCGAAATGGCACCCAATGCAGAGACCTGCCAGCTGCTCACCATCGCATATGCAGAAACCGGCAATGATGAACTCAGCCAGAAATATTATGACAAGGCAGTAGAAATGGGAGCACAGACTGAATAACAACACTTGAATATAGCACAAAAAGAACGGGATGATGTGTCATCCCGTTCTTTTTGTTACTTCTCTTAAAATACAACTGTTTTGGTAGAGAATCAATTTCAATAGACTCTTCTTCTTTCTTTAAAGACAAGAGTAACACATATGTGTTACCAAACCTTTTGCATCAGTAAACTGCAATACCCAGATCGGAATACCCTAGAGTGCCGGCAGATTCTTTTCCGGTGCAACATTAATAGTATTACCATAGAGTACCGGAGCATTACAAAACAGCATTATTCCTTTTGTATCAGTTATACACTTTTAAAAAGCTATACAGTTGTTTGCTGTCTGGCAAAAAAACGATCATTGTATAATCGCCTTTGCAGCAATGCTATAAATATGGCAGACAACAGATAAAAAACATAATCGCCTGCTCATTAGTTTTAATTCAAGCTGGTAGAAGAACGGTAGAAAGAAGACATAAAACCACCTGCTTATGCAAAAAAGAAAAGACTTGCCATCACATAAGATAGCAAGTCTTTTCTGTTTGGTGGAGACGGTCGGGATCGAACCGATGACCTCTTGAATGCCATTCAAGCGCTCTCCCAGCTGAGCTACGCCCCCATAACATATTCACAAACTGAACATTTGAATTATAGCAAATTATATGCCGTTCTGTCAAGTCTATCTTTTGCTAACACAAAAATTTACAAAATTAAATGCCAAGAAGGGCAAAGCATCTGCTCTCCCCTTCTCGACAAGCAATTATCCTATAATAACACCGACAGCAAGAAACGCAACCGTCAGCAAGAAAAGATATAATATCAGCTTCCAGATATATTTGATCCAGCGGTCAAAGGGAATATGCCCGATCGTCAAGGCACCCATCAGCACAGCTGCTGTCGGTGTGATAAGATTGATAACACCTGATGCAGACTGAAAAGCTGTTACCACCAAATCAGCTCCGACACCTGCAAATCCTGCAAGCGGTGCGATAATCGGTACAGATAATGTTGCAAGTCCCGATGAAGATGGGATCAGAATTGATAACGGTAAATACAGCAAATAAACAAGCAAAACAAAGATGACAGAGCCTGTTCCGCTCAGTGCCTGCTCACCCCAATAGAGCACGGTATCTGTGATGGCGCCTTCATTCATAATAACCGTTATGCCGCGGCTGATGCCGATGATAAAGGCAACACCCAACAGATCAGCACAGCCTGCTACAAAGGTTTCCGTGATCTCCTGCTCCTTCAAACGGGCAATGACGGCGATCACAAGACCTGAAACAAGGAACAGTGCTGAAAGCTCGGGGAACCACCATCCCAAAGACGGCAGAGGCAAGCCCATTTCATCGAAAGGAATAACGCCATAAATCATTATCAAAAAGGTCAGCCCAAAAACATACATAATAGTCTTATGCTTTTTGGTAAAGGGCTTTACCTCCTGTTCCGTTGCTTCGATCTCGGTCGGAGCGAGGCTTATGACAGAGGCTTTGGGATCACGCTTCACCTTTGCGGCATAGGACATCACAAACCATATTGCAACAGCCTCAAAAACTATCCATTGCAGAATACGCAGCACTATGCCTTCGCCTAAGGATACTCCTGCAAAGCCAGAGGCAATTCCTGTGGCAAAGGGATTGACAGTGGAGCATATCACACCCACACCCGCACCCAGAAGCACTACTGATACTGCAACAACAGCATCATAGCCCGCTGCAAGAAATACAGGAATAAGCAAGGGATAAAACGCCATCGTTTCCTCCCACATACCATAGGAGGTGCCACCGAGCCCGAAGAGCAGCATAAGAATAGGAATAAGCCATTTTTCCCGACCGTTCAGTCTTTTTATGACAGCACCGATACCTGCATCAATGGCGCCTGTTTTCATAACTATACCCAAGAAGCCGCCGACCATAAGGATGAATATACAGACATCTACCGCATCATAAAAGCCCTTGAAGGGAGCCTGCAGCACTGCACCAATACCCTGAGGCTGCTGCTCTATTGAATGATAAGTGCCTGCCTGCGGCACTTCATCAATATATTCATAGCTGCCTGCAGGGATTATCCAGGTAGCAATTGCGACCACGATGATGAGCAGAAAAAGTATGCTGTATGCCGTGGGCATATAAAATTTTCTTTTCTTTTTATTTTCCAATTGTTGCCACCATAACTGCCTTGATAGTATGCATTCTGTTTTCCGCCTCATCGAAAACTATGCTGTGGCGACTGCGGAAAACTTCATCTGTAACCTCACGGATATCAATACCCTTTTCCTGCCACTGTGCTGCCAGTTTGGTTTCAAAATCGTGGAAAGAGGGCAGACAATGCATATAAAGAACATCGGGGTTTTCACAGGACATCAAAAGCTCTTTTGTCACACGGAAGGGAGTCAAAAGCTTTACTCTTTCGGGGATAAGCGCTTCCTCGCCCATAGATGCCCATATATCACCATAAATGACATCCGCACCCTTCAATGCTTCTTTATCATCGGTTATCTCTATGCGGGCACCTGTTCTTTCCGCCTCGGCAATGACACGTGCAACAAGCTCCTTATCCATTTCGGCTATCATGGATTGCGGGCCCATAGCAACAAAATGCATACCCATTTTGGCCGCACCTATCATCCACGCATAACACATATTATTTCTGACATCTCCGGGGAAAATAACTTTCACCTTATTCAAGGGCTTTGCACAATGCTCTTCGATAGTCATCATATCAGCAAGAATCTGCGTGGGGTGATCCGCGTCGGTAAGTCCGTTCCAGACGGGTACACCTGCCCATTTGGCCAGGTCTTCTACCACACCTTGCTCAAAGCCGCGATATTCAATACCATCAAAGAAGCGCCCTAAAACTTTCGCAGAATCTTCCAGAGATTCCTTTTTGCCCATCTGAGAGCTGTTGGCATCAAGATAGGTTACATGAGCTCCTTCCTGCGTTGCTGCAACCTCAAAGGAGCAGCGGGTACGTGTGGAGGTTTTTTCAAAAAGCAGAACAATATGCTTGCCCTGCATAGTATGCTCGCAAATCCCCGCACGACGTTTTGCCTTCAGGTCATGGGAAAGATCCAATAAATAACGAATTTCGACAGGAGTGAAATCCTCCAAGGTCAAAAAGCTTCTTCCTTTTAAATTGACTGCCATCTTTCTTCCTCCTTAAATTCTGTATGCTCACGGATTTTCACGCCAAAGCGGCATTGACATACATCTGGGACCGCCACGCCCACGTGAAAGCTCAGCACTCGGGATAACATGGATATGGATTCCTGCTTCTTCCAATGAGCGATTGGTTACATAGTTTCTTGAATATACGACTACCTCACCGGGTGCGATAGCAAGAGTATTACTGCCATCACTCCATTGCTCTCTTGCCGCATCGATCTCACTACCCTCACCGCAGGGAATGAGCTGAACGCTGTCAAGCTGCAGATGCTTTTTCAAAATATCATCCAGCCTTCCGTCTTCCTGATGGATTTTCATCTTGTTGTTCTCATCAAGCTCCATAACAAAAACGGTTATTCTTGAGAGGATATTAGGATGAACAGTGAATTTGTCCCTGTCGACCATTGTGAATACTGTATCAAGATGCATAAAGGAACGGGATTTCGGTATATTGAAGGCAAGGATTTTTTTAAAGGTCTTGCTTCTGGTCAGCACTGTTTCTGCAAGAGTATCAATGGAATCGCCTTCCGTTCGCTGAGATATGCCAACCGCAAGAACCTCGGGAGAGAGTATCAAAATATCGCCGCCCTCCAAGGAGCTTGTTTTTGCTCTGTCATACCATCGGGGAGTGTTGATAAATTTTGGATTGTGCTCAAAAATGAGTTTACCGAAAAGTGTCTCGCGGTTTCTTGTTGCTGTATGCATTTTATGAATGGAGACACCTGTTCCTATTGTGGCAAAGGGATCTCGTGTAAAATAGAGATTAGGCATCGGATCGACCACAAATGGATAATCATTTTCCATATGGAAAAGATAATCGCCGAGCTTATCGCTCACACCCTGCATCTGAGTTTTTCTAATGCCTGCCATCATGGTGGCTACCATTTGCTTATCGGGCATCTGATCGAGATATTCCGCCAGCATTTCACCCAAACGGGCGTCCGTTATGCCCGATTCTTCAATAAACTGTTTTATAAAGCTTTGTCTTATGCCGGGGGCTGTCAAAGATTCCACGACCAGATCCGTGAGATAGACAACTTCAACACCCTGCCCACGCAGACAATCAGCAAAAGCATCATGCTCATGCTGTGCTTCTTTCAGAAAAGGGATATCATCAAAAAGCAATCTTTCAAGATATTCAGGCATCAGATTTTCCAGCTCGCCACCTGGGCGATGAAGCAAAACACGCTTCAAGCGGCCGATTTCGGAAGTATTATGAATTCCTGTTTCCAAGCATTTTCACTCCTTTATTCATATTGCTTGATATAGCTTTTCCGAAAACAAAAGTTTTATGTATATCTCGGGGCATAAAAAAAGAATGCCGCAGCATTCTTTCAATTAATTATTTTTCAATTCATATTTGTGTTATAATATAAAACAAAACTTTTGTTCAGAGGAAGCTATGCAGCTGAAAGCTATATTATTCGATTTGGATGGCACCTTGCTGCCAATGGATCAGGATGAATTTACCAAAATATATTTAAAAATGGTTACCGAGCATATGATAGCACAGGGATATGAGGCGAACGGCTTTTTTGAAAACTTCTGGGCATCCGTGAAAAATATGCTGAAAAACGATGGTACAAAGACCAATGAACAAGCATTCTGGGAGAAATTCACTGAAACCTATGGAGAGGCTTCAATTTCTGCTATTCCATATCTTGAAGAATTTTATAAAACACAGTTCCAAAGTATCAAGGACCTCTGCCATATCATCCCCGAAGAGCAGGCAATCGATACCATTAAAAAGCTTAAAGAGCAAGGCTTCAGGCTTGTGATAGCAACAAATCCATTATTCCCCGAAATAGCAACACACAGCCGTGTCAAATGGGCAGGACTGGATATTGATAATTTTGAATTGTGCACTACCTATGAAAACAGCAGCTTCAGTAAGCCGCAGATCGGATATTATCAGGAGATTATAAGTCAGCTTGGCTTAATGCCCGAAGAATGCCTAATGGTCGGAAATGATGTTGATGATGATATGACAGCAGCCGGGCTTGGCATGAAGGTTTTTCTGCTGACAAATCATCTGGTCAACAGACAAAATGCCGATATCTCAATCTTCCCCAACGGTGATTGGCAGCAATTGCTTGAATATATTGAAAACAATAAATAAAAAAGCAGACCTCGGTCAAGCCGTGGTCTGCTTTTTTCAATTTAAATATTAAATCAGGATTTCTAAACACAAATCGCAACGCTTTGCTATATCATATTCGACGAAATATGCTTCCTCCAAAGGTATCCAATGTGTCAGAAAAACTTCTGCTTTCTGCGCACCTTCACGAAGCAAAAGCCTGCGCTTTTGTTCCTGCGGATCAATGTCAAGAAAAAGACGCAAATCATAATCCTGCCAAAGCTTCGGATGACAAGAATAAGCACCCTCAATGATATTCACTGCTTTTGCGGAGAAAGCTATTTCATCATCATATTCCTGCAAAGCGCAATTAAACGGACGATATGAAAACAGTTTTCCACTTTTAAGCGGCGAAATGACACTGTTCTGCAGACGGTCAAAATTTATATTCCCGCCCGCCAAAGCTTGCTCATTTTGTTCCTGCACATCTCGAGGCAAAAAGAAATGATCCATTTGAATGATATTACAATCGCAGGCCTCCCGCAGCAAACCTGCCAGAGTTGTCTTCCCTGCATTGCTGCGGCCATCAATTGCTATCAGCAGCCGATTCTTTTGCTTTTGCAGGTCGGATATTATTTTAACTATCTCTTGTACTGTCTTCTGCATTATTTTAAGGCATCGGCAATATCAAGCACCAGACGTTCAGTCTTTTCCCAACCAAGACAGGGATCGGTGATGCTTTGGCCATAGACATAGTCATCTGTGATCTTTTGTGCACCATCAATAAGATAGCTTTCAATCATCAGACCTTTGACGATCTTTTTGATATCGGCATTTTTATCACGGCTGTGCAAAACATCCTTGGCAATACGGATCTGCTCAAGATATTTTTTGCCGGAATTTGCATGGTTGCAGTCAACAATAAGGGCAGGATTTGCAAGATTGCTCTTGTTATAAAGATCGATAACCTGAACAATATCCTCATAATGATAATTGGGCAAAGAACGACCCGAGGAATCGACATAGCCTCTTAAGATTGCATGGGCATAGGCATTGCCGGAGCTTTTAACTTCCCAGCCGCGATAGATAAAGGTGTGCGCATGCTGTGCTGCGGAAATGGAATTCATCATGATGGAAAGATCGCCGCCGGTGGGATTTTTCATACCAGTGGGGACATCCAGACCGCTGGCAGTAAGACGGTGCTGCTGATTTTCAACAGAACGTGCTCCGACTGCGACATAAGCAAGCAGATCGGAAAGATAGCGATGGTTCTCGGGATAAAGCATTTCATCGGCGCAGGAGAACTGATAATCCTTCAAAGCTGTCATATGCACATCACGGATAGCAACGATGCCCTCAAGCATATCAGGCTCGGCATTGGGATCGGGCTGATGCAGCATACCCTTATAGCCATCTCCTGTAGTGCGGGGCTTGTTGGTATATATTCTGGGAACGATGAGTATTTTTTCGCTGACCTTATCCTCCAGAACACGCATTTTGGCAAGATATTCCATCACGGCCTGCTTGTTATCTGCTGAGCAAGGACCGATGATGAGCACAAATTTATTGCTTTCACCGGTAAAAATCTTTTTCAATTCTTCGAGTCTTTCATCTCTGATCTGACGAAATTCCTCGGTAACGGGATATTGCAGCTTGATATCCTGCGGTATAGTAAGCTTTCTTAAAAACTCCATATTCATAGCAAAACCACTCCTTTATCTGTCAAACTGAGCACGTCTTTCAGTGGAAAGACGCATCATAGAACGCATATCATCAATATTCTCTGTTTCGAGATCCTGCATAAGTCTTTCAAACTTGGCAGCAAATATCTTCATCTGACTGAGCAGCTGCTGCTTGTTCATAACAAACAGCTCGCTCCACATTTCATCATTTATTTTTGCAATGCGGGTCAGATCGCGGAAGGAGTCGCCTGTATATTTATCAAGATTGGGGTCATCATGGCAGCACATAAGAGTTACTGCGATGCAGTGTGTGAGCTGCGAAAGAAATGCGATCATTTCATCATGCTCATCAACGGAAAGCCTTGAAACACTTTTGAAGCCCAAAACCTTGCCAAGATCCTCGCAAAGAGTGATAGCCCTCTGGCTGTTGCTGTCGGTAGGCACAACAATATAGTTGGCATTGCGGAAGATGCCATCATCACTGTTCTCAACACCATATACTTCCTTACCTGCCATGGGGTGTGCGGAAATAAATTCCACGCCTTCGGGCAGCATAGACTGGATCTCATAAACAACAGAGCCTTTGACACCTGTAACATCGGTGATAAAAGCACCTTGCTTGAACA
>JAFSIU010000094.1 GCA_017439615.1 Bacillota bacterium | reverse complement strand
TTTTGCAGGGGGCCAGGGGGGATTGCGAATCTCCCCCCTTAGGCCCCCTTGCAACCCCCTAACCCCCTTCAAACGCTTTTTGTCCGAGGCTGTTTTGGTTGCTTTCTTAAGCTGCTTCTTTTCAAACCAATTAATTTCTACATTCGTAAAATCGACTTTTGCCGATTTTAAAACGGCATTACCCTTTCGGGTAATGCCGTTTGTAACTGTCTTATGAAGCCACGCCATAAGACAGTGATTTTTATTAAATTTCATCAAGCAGATTGAAAACAAATTCAGGGACAACAACACTGCGGCGGATTTCCAGATCACGCAGAGCCTGACGATATTGCTCACGCACCTGATCGGAGCGCAGATTCAGCTCCATAATGAAAGCCGCTGCCACACGCTTGATCCATTCACATTTCCAACCGGTGAAGGCAGGCTCATAATTGATGAGATATGCCAGAAGATCACCGACATCATAAATCGGAGAACGGAAATTGGTATTCTCAAAATCAATGCCATAAAGTCTGGAGTTTGCACTGTCATAAATGAAATTACGCAGATTGATATCGCCGCGACTCTTGCCTCCTGTGGCATCATAATAGCCTTTGAACCAACGGGCAAGTGCTACGATAATTTCTTCGGCATAGTCATTATCCTTTTCTGCTTTAGCAAAAAGCTCACAAAGATTTTCACCTTCAATATATTCCAGCAAAATGCCTGCATCATTTGAAGCAAGAATTCTGGGGACATTGACCTTGTAATAACGAAGCAAATTCAGCATTGCGACTTCATATTCACAATCATCACCCTGTTCTGCCTGCTTCCAAACTGCAAGATCAGAAGAGCAATCTGTCATTGAGCAGGATTCCTGACAGCTGCTGCAGCTGCCGCAATCGCAGCTGTGGCCTGTGTCAAACAGGCCCAATGCAGCGAGCTCATTGACTATTTTTTCCTGTTCGCCGCCATCCACCTTAGCATATTTCTTTCTCTTCACCTCCAGCAAAAAGACGCTGTTACGTTTGGAGATGAATTCTTCCTTCACCTTATAGCTTTCAAAACCTGCTTCCTGCAAAACATCCTGCAGGGCATTTTCTCTGATTTCACTCATTTTTTCAATTCCACCTTCAATTCATTTTTTTCTGCCATCAACAGCGCCAGTTCACGTGCAGCAGCATAGCTGAGCTTCTGCTCCTCGCCATTGATATAAAGCTTCGCCAGCTTCTCGGGCTTATATTCACCGACAGTTTTTTCGATAAGATCTGCCATTGCTTCGATATCGGTCATGGGAGAAAGTGCGGGCAAGCCATTATATTCATCGATAGTATCGGCAATGCGTCCCGAAATCATAAACACCTTATCCGTCATACGCTCATCGATTTCGACCGTGGTATGCGCGGTGAGGATCTTGGGACACTCTGCTTCATAAACACCCTCCAGCACCAGATAATCACAATCATAAAATTCAGTGATGCGGTCAATGGGCAAAGAGGATTTATACATCAAATTGGTTTCATGCAAACCGCGGGCAACAACCGGCTCGGCGCCTGCTTTTTTGTGCAGATCGCTGTTGGAGCCTTCGAAATCCATATGAAATTCCTCGAAATGAATATCCTTCAGGGAGCCGACATTATAGCCTCTGCGGCAAAGCTCGGAAATAAGCATTGTGCAAACCGTGGTCTTACCCGATGCCTTGATGCCGCAAACCGTGAATACTTTCATGAACACACCGTCCTTTTCTGATAAAAACTACAAGAAATATATTAACAAACAAGCGACTGTTATTGCAAGCGCAAGAATAATGATCATCCAATCCTTGGCAGACATTTTCAACCGGAAATAACTGCTGCGCTCTTTGGAACGGCGGAAGCCTCGCAGGTCAAGAGAGATGGAAAGCTGCCGCGCACGAAAAAGAGTAGAACTCATCACAGGGAGCAGGATATAAGTATAAACCTTCATTCTTTTATCCATAGGAATATGCTTCAGGTCCGCACCGCGCATCTGCACGGCATGCAGAGAATTGCTGAATTCTTCTCTGATAACTGACATAAAACGAACAGCAGTTGTAACCATAAATGCAAGCTCATATGGACAATGCATTTGGGAAAGCGCCTGTATCATACGGCGGCTGCTTTCGGGCAGGAGTATGGTCGCTGAAAGCACAACAATGACTATACGCAAGGAGAAAAGTGCGGCCTGTCTGATGCCATAAATACTCAACAGCTTCAATGAACCGAGCTGCAAAAGAACTCCTTCTGCCGCGCCGAAAAGACTTTGTGCAAAGCAAAGCATCACAAACATCGGCAGCAGCCATTTGAATTGCTTGACCGCAAAAAGAATCTTACCTTTGAAAAGCAAAGTCAGCAAAAATGCCGCAGCAAAAATCCCCAGCAGCCAGCGGACATCAGAAATGAAAACAGACAGGCTGGACAGACACAAAACAATCGTCAGTCTTGTGCGGGGATCATAGGCATATTCAGTTTTGGCAAGAACTGCCTGCGCCATCAGTTTGCTATCCTTCCATCTTTTATTGTTATTATTTCAGCATCGGGGAATTGTGCAGCAAAGGGCTCATCATGACTGATAAGCAGAATTCCTGTCCCCTGCTCCAAGAGCTTATGCAGCAGATCGGCAAGCTTTTGGCGGTTTTCCTCATCAAGGCCTGTTGTCGGTTCATCGAGTATAAGAAAAGGCGGCCTCATAAACAGTATGCCTGCCATTGCCAGACGCTGCTTTTCTCCCCTGCTCAGGAAAAAGGTCGGAGAATTCTTATGCTTCTGCAAGCCGAAAAATTGCAGAAGCTCATTGCTGCGGGCTTCAATTTCATTTTCGGGCATGCCTAAAAGACGGGGAATGAAAGCCAATTCCTCAGAAACCTCGGGGGCAAAAATCTGTTGAGCGGGATTCTGGAACAAAAAACCGATTTTTCTGCCTCTTTGTGCCAAGGTCATTTGCAGAGCATTCTCACCGTCAATTCTCAAAGTTCCCGAGGTGGGCTGCAGAATGCCGGTAATCAATTTGCATATTGTGCTTTTGCCGCTGCCATTAGGGCCGCAAAGCAGGGTGATACCCCTTGCCTTAATATTCAGATCAATATTTTCCAATGAGAAGGACGCATTGGGATAGGCAAAACAGACATTCCGCAATTCTATGAAATTCTTCACATTTTCTTTTTGCATATTTCCCTACTCTTTCGGTTGAAGTATGAGCTGCTTCTGCTCCAGCTTATAAATCTTATCTGCGATATGCATATTCTCACGGCTGTGCTCAATCATCAACACCGCATTGCCCTCTGCCGCAAGCTGCTTGATTATGACAAGCATTTCCAGACGGGCTTCCTTGTCAAGCTGGGAAAGAGCTTCGTCAAAAATATAAAGCCTTGGGGAAACGGTGAAGGCACAGGCGAGAGCTATTTTTTGCTGCTGACCTCCCGAAAGCTCATTTGGCGAGGCATAACGAAAAGCCGACATACCTGCTTTTTCCAAAGCAGCTGTCAGCTTTTGTTCAATCAAAGAATGCTCCCAGCAAAGATTCTCGGGAGCAAAGCACAATTCATCTTCAATTGTAGGAGAAAAGAGCTGCGCTCCCGGCTCCTGAAAAACCATAAAAAGACGGTCCGCCATATCCGGCAAACGGAGTGTGGCAACATCAACACCGAAAAGCTCGCGCTTTCCGGTGAGATAGCCATCATAGATCTCAGGGATTATACCGACACGACATTGACAGAAGGTGCTTTTGCCGCATCCGGAGGATCCGCAGATAACAGCAATCTCTCCACAATGCAATTCAAAATCAACATTGCAGAAAAGCTCATTTCCTTCATCATAGGCAAAGCTCAATGCATAGGTTTTCAATGCCAGATCAGACATATAATACTCCTTCTGTATTATTATATCATAAAGCAGGCAGATCCTTTTGCTGAGGCAAGGTGGCCTTCAGCATTGAAATATTTTGCGCCAGGATCTCTGCTTTGCCGTCATTGGCTCTGATTACCCAGAAGGGACCCGTGCCGCCTTCATCAGAAGGTAAGCCAAAAGGCCTGCCTTCGCAGAGGGCAACAAGATAGACCTCTTGATTTTCGATAGCCTCTTTTTTGTAAAAATATTCGGTGCCATCCATTTCGGTCAGGGTGCAATCAGGATAATGGCGGAAATAGATATCTGACATAAATATATCATGAATTCGGGATCCTGTGAAGCACAAATCTACTTTTCCATAAACAGGATCATCATATTCCAGTGTCAGGTCATGCACTGCAAAATTCTTCTCCCAGTTTTTGACAAGCAGCTGCGGCGCCCAATGCAATCCGGGATACATAAAAAGCTCGATGAAGGTATTGCCATAATACCATTCTGCTTCTTCTTCGGTCAGGTCTATGGTAAATTGACTTGCTACATCAAGCCTGAGCTGAGCATCAGCAGGTTCAGACAATTCTGCGACAGAGGTCTGTGCTTCGACCACTGTTGTGGCTGCTGCAGTTGATCCGCTTACAGCAGTACTTTTATCTGCAGCAGTATCCGTTTCATTCACAGCAGCAGTAGCCAAATCGGCATTTGCTGATGGTGTGCAAGCAGCAATACCCAACATGCACAGTGCCATTAACAATATATATATCAAGCCATTTGTTTTCATTTTCTGACACCTCAGTTAATCAATAGTAGAAAGATTCTCAGCCTTAGGCAAAGAGCATTTCAGCATAACAACATTGCGGGCAATAACATTTGCCTTGCCATCTTTAACCTCAATCGCCCAAAAGGGACCTGTTCCACCATCGATGGGCATACCGAAAGGCAAGCCTTCACAGAGACCGACAATATAAATCTCCTGATCTTCAATCTCGGATTTGCGGAATGAATGTTCGGTTCCGTCTTTTTCCGTGATCATACAATCGGGATAATGGCGGAAATAAATATCCGACATGAAAATATCATGTACCCTGGAACCGGTAAAGCATAATTCAATCTCGCCATAAACAGGGTCATTATATAGCAGCTCAAGCTCATGCACTTCAAACATATCCGACCATTGCGTAAAGAAAAGCATAGGATCCCAATGCATCATAGGTGCCATATAAAGCTGAATGAATGTATTATGCCAATAGAAATCTGCCGTTTCTTCATCCATTTCAAGAGTGAATTGCTTGACAACATCCGCTTTCTTTTGTGCTTCGGCAGCTTCTTCGTTCTTGACCTCTTCTGCTCCGGTCTGTTCCTGAACACTTGTGACTTCGGCAGCCGAGGTTTCTGCAGCGGTGGTAACTTCGGCAACCACAGTAGTCGCCGCAACAGTCTCAGATATTGTTGTAACAGCTTCAACTGAATCACAAGCTGTCAAAACACCTGCGCACAGCAAGCCAGCAATAGCTGTCGACAAAATTTTCCCGAACATAGCATCTTCACTCTTTCTTATTTTTCATTTGCACACAATAACAAAAATAAATTTCTCATAAACAGCTTCTCACAGAGAACCGGGCAGAACCAAATCGCTGGGTAAGCTTGCCTTCATCATAACGATCTCGGTAAAAAGAGGTCTGACCTTGCCGTCATCGCCCATCTCCACAAGCCAGAAAGGACCTGTGCCTCCGTCAAGAGGCATACCGAAATATTCACCTTCGCAGGAGCCAATGATATAGAATTTCTGTTCTTCTATCTTTTCACGCTTATAATAGTGTTCGGTTCCGTCTTTTTCCTTGAAGGTACAGGTATCATAATACATAAAGAAAATATCGGACATCAAAACCTCATGCGCCTCGATGCCTTTGCAGCTGAGGTCGATTTTGCCGTAAACAGGGTCTTCATATTCCATAGTCAGGTCATAGACCGGATAAAGCTTTTCCCAATCACGTACCAGCGGCTGAGGATTCCAATGCATATAACAAGCAATATAAAGATCAAGAAAAGCACTGCCTTCATAAAAGGTCAGTTCATCACCTTCATAATCAACGGTGAACTGTTTCACTACATTCAGCTTGGTCTGAGCATCAATAACAGCATTCTCTTCAGGAGCTGTGGCAGAAGCAACAGGCTTGAGCTCAATATCGTTTTTGGCAGGTACCTGCAAAACAGTTTCAGCTGCCGGCACAGTTTCCGAAGCACTTGTTTGTTCGGGCAAAACTGCTTCATGGCTGCAGCCTGCCAAAGCAACAAACATCATCAACAAAACAAAAACCGCCGACAAAACATTCTTACGCATATACACGCCTCTTTTCGCCATATTTTCAGAGTAAAACTTATGTTAATAATATTCTACTCCTTTGAAATAGCATTGTAAAGCAGGTGTAATATTCGCGAAATGTAAATTATCGGCAGTTTGTAATGGGTTTATAAATTATCCTAATTTATAATAGAAAAGAAAAATCATTTCAGAAGCCGGCACCATTAGGCAATGTAACATAAATCTGAACTATCCATTGACCTAAGACTTCAGCCTTGCCATCCTTGGCAGCAATCAACCAAAATGGGCCGGTTCCTCCATCATCGATCAGACCAAATGGAATATCCTCGCACATTGCCATCAGATAAATTTCCTTTTCAACTATCTCCTCCTTGGTCAAAAAAGTTTCTTCGCCTTTTCTGTTATATATTGACAGTTTGCTATATTCATCCGAAGCGGTATCGGAAAGCATTATATCATCAAGAAAGGAGCCCTTGAAACGAAGCATAACAGTTCCGTAAACAGCATCCTCATATTCCAGCAGCAGTTCCTTCACAGGAAATTGCGCTTCCCATTTTTTGAAAAGTATTTCAGGCTCCCAATGCGGCATACACAAATGAATGAAGGCATTACCCCAATAGTGATCGGCAGCCTCGCCTTCATAATCAACAGTGAATTGACTGATGATATTCTCTTTTTTCTGTGCTTCGGCAGCAGCCTCAGCTTCCGCTGCGGATTCTGTGCTGGTCATATTCTCTGTTACAGTTACTGTTTCGACAACAGTGGTTTCAGTAAGAGTTGATGTTTCTTTCACAACTGTGCTTTGCTCCTCGGGCTCGATGATGGACCTCTCCATATAATCACCGATGAAAAAGGCACAGGCAAGAAGAATGGCCGCGAGAACCACTGTCAAAATCTTATTATTCATAATTCTAACCTCATTATGCAAGAGTTCAATACAAACAGATAATACTCCCTTGCAGCCAACATAGTCAAATAAATTCTTTTTATATTATTTTAATCAAAATCTAAAAGCGGGCACCGCGGGGCAGGGTGATATTGATAGTAACAATACGGTCGCTGATAAATCTCAGCTTACCATCCTTGACAGAAACAAGCCAGAAAGGACCTGTGCCACCATCTGCAGGATAGCCAAAAACTCTGTCCTCGCAATATGCCATCAGATAAATCTCCTGATCTATCATTTCCTCACGCGTAAATTCGAAGCACTCACCACTGCGATTATGCAGTTTGCAGGCACTGTAATCAACTGCCACATCGGTATAGGACAAGAAGGCTTCATGCAGATTTGCACCCTTAAAGCGCAGCTCGGCAGTGCCATAAACAGGATCATTATATTCAAGAGTCAGCTCATGAACATAGTCCGCATCTTTCCAGCGTTTCAGCAGTTCTTCCTGCTCAATATGCGGCATCAGCAGATAGAAAAAGGCATCAGATTCAAAGACAGCAATTTCTTCTGCCAAAAGATCAACTGTGAATTGGTTGATAATATTCAGCTTTTTCTCAGCTTCTGCTTGTGCTGATACAACTTTCTCATCAATGGTTTCTGTTTCATCAACAATTGTTGTTTCAATACTTGTTCCGGTTAGCTGCGGCTGAGAAGATCCATCCTTATATTCCACTACTATCTCGCTTACAAAGCGAACCCAGCGCTGTGCGAAGATATCATCCGAAACAATGAGCTGAAAGGGACCGGAGCCACCCGAGGCCTTGTCGCCGAGAACGCTGCCATTCTTGTAATAGCAAAGATATACGGAATCTGTATTCCGCAGCTCCTTGCCCGTAATGCCTGAAACATAGCCATCTGCACCGTTGACCACGACCATATCAATTGCCTCAATATCCGCACCTGCCATTTCGAGCAGATCACGCAGCAAAACACCTGTATAAGTGAATTTGCCATTGCCAAAGGTTGCCGAACGCTGAATTACGGTAGGCTCATAGGGCGTCAGCGTAAAAACATCATCCATCGAAAACAGCTTTTCTTCATCGGGAAGCTTGATATTGAACAAAGCATTCTTCTGATATTCCTGCATCTTGGCAATATTATCCTTGTTCAGAAAAACAAAAACAGATAAAACTGCTGCAAATACAAGCAGACAGATAATAATGAGCTTATTTTGTTTATTCATTGCTTGCCTCCTTGACTTGCTGACGATATTTACGTTTTTTGGTACCTGTCAGACCATATTTCATCAGAATCTTATTGACATTCCATGCCACAATGCCGCCGATGCCGCCCGAGATTGCCGCTGTCGAAAGCATTATCATCAAAGGAATGAGAGGCAGACGGAAAAAGACCATATTTACAGTGAAGCAGCCGAAAATATTGGCAATGATGCCTCCAAAAAAACAGCACATTGCGCAGCAGCCATTATGACGCATAAACAGCCACAAAAGATCAACTGCCAGACCTGGCAGCAGATATGTAACAAAGCTCAATATACCATGCGAGCCCAAAATACCTGTAACAACGACCAAAAGCGCTTCAACAAGGGCTATAATTGTAGCAGCACCTCTTTTGCCGACAATAGCAGCACCTAGCACCAAAAAAAGCATATAGACACCGCCTGCAACAGTGCCGCCGGGAATCATAAAGGGACCTGTTATCATATGTGCCAATGCGGTGATAAAGGGCTTGACGGCAACACCAATGGCTGCCATCATTGCCATAATGACAAAATCAAATGCCGTAAATCTGTCAAAAAATCTGCTCAAAAAACTCATCTCCCAAACAGTTAATCAAAACTAACCTTGCAAATATAAAAGAATGTGCTAAAATAATATTTATAGATTGTTTTATTATATCGCAATAAAACAGATTATGCGAGTTTATTTTTCAATTTCCTGCAGAAAAAGGAGAACAGATTGCATACAAAAGATTTTCTGCTCATTTTAATAATTGTGATTGCGGCGGCAATTCTGTGGCTTGGCTTTGCATTTCTTTCTCCTGCGGAAAATGCGGCAGCAGTGATCTCTGTCGATTCAAAGCAAGCCATAAAGCTGGATCTGCAAAAAGACGGCATATATGAAATCAAAGGTATGCTTTATCCCTGCACAGTGGAGATCAAAAACGGCAGAATACGCATGGAGTCCTCGCAATGCCCCGATAAGATTTGCGAGCATACAGGCTTTATCTCGCACAGTGGCCAATCTATCGTCTGTCTGCCTAATAGGGTTATCATAGAATTACAAAAGCAAGAAGGCTTGCAGCTGGATGCGGTTTTGCAATAAATGAGGAAATAATATGTCTGTAAGAAAGCTCACACAAATCGGCCTGCTGATTGCCTGCGCCATCATATTGCATATTGCCGAGGGGCTTATCCCCCTCGCTCTCCCCATGGGCATAAAACTCGGCTTTGCCAATATCATCACGCTTATTGCCCTGATGCTGCTGGATTTCAAAAGCACACTTATCATTGTGGCCATGCGCTGCTTTATGGGCTCACTTTTCTCGGGAACTTTTCTTTCCGTCACCTTTTTGATGAGCTTTGGCGGTGGCATGATGGCAGCAATATGTATGTATGCCGTGCTGCGCTTTGTGAAAGCTCTCTCCCCTGTCGGCATCAGCATTTGCGGTGCGCTCGCACACAATCTGACACAGTTGGCGGTCGCATCACTTGTTATCGGCAATGCGGCCATATATTATTATCTGCCCATTATGCTCATCGCATCTATTCCCACAGGTATTTTGGTCGGATTGATAACAGGATTTATTACACCTCGTTTAAGAGTGCTGGTCAAATAAAACAAAAGGAGAATAAACATGCGACAAAAATTCGATATCACAGGTATGAGCTGTGCTGCTTGCTCTGCAAGAATCGAGCGCAAAATTGGCAAGCTCGAAGGCATCACAACTGTTGCCGTCAGTCTGCCTGCCAACAGTATGACGGTTGATTTTGATGAAAACATTCTCACCATTCCCGATATTATTGCCGCGGTGGAAAAGGCAGGCTACGGAGCTTTTCTGCAGCGCAGCAAGCAGGATATTCTGGCAGAGCAGGAAGCCGCTGAAAGAAAGCTGAAAATCAGACTTTGGGGCTCTGTCATTCTGCTGATCCCGCTGTTTTATATCGGAATGTATCATATGCTGCCGCATCCTGCGGCAATGGAGCATTTCTTTCATAAAAATCCTCTTTATTATGCTCTGATACAGCTGGTTTTGGTCATTCCTATTTGCATATTGAATCGCAAATTTTTCATCAATGGCTTCAAGAGTCTTGCCAATCGCTCGCCGAATATGGATAGCCTTATCGCGGTCGGCTCGAGTGCAGCTCTTGTTTACGGATTTTTTGCCATGGGTGCCATCATTGTCGGTATGCTGACTGATAATCCTGCTTTGGCAGAACAATATGGCTCTGCACTCTATTTTGAGTCCGCAGGCATGATACTCTCGCTTGTTACTGTCGGAAAATATATGGAAGAAAAATCCAAGGGCAGAACCGGCACCGCCATCGAAAAGCTGCTGGCGCTTGCTCCGCAGAATGTTTTTGTGGAAAGGAACGGAGAAATCATTGAAATCGCTGCCGAAGATCTGATGGCGGGTGATATCGCCGTCATCAAGCCGGGCGGCAAAATTCCTGCTGACGGCATTATCATCGAGGGCAATTCTTCTATTGATGAGTCCGCACTCACGGGCGAAAGTATTCCCGTTGACAAATCTGTCGGAGATAAGGTTTTCTGCGCCACCACCAATCAGACAGGTCTTTTGAAAATGAAGGTTGAGCAGGCAGGCGGAGATACTCTGCTTTCGCAAATCATACGCTTGGTTGAAGAGGCAGCCGCCTCCAAGGCGCCTATTGCCAAACTGGCAGACAAAATCGCTCTTTATTTCGTGCCCATTGTTATGAGCATTTCGCTTGTTACTCTTGTCGTCTGGCTGCTGGTAGGCGGCAGCTTTGAGCATGCTTTTTCCTGCGCGATTGCGGTTCTCGTCATTTCCTGCCCCTGCGCTCTTGGTTTGGCAACCCCTGTTGCCATCACTGTCGGCACAGGCAAGGGTGCGGAATACGGCGTGCTCATCAAATCGGGTGAGGCCCTGCAAAGAGTACATGAGGCAGATACTGTCGTTTTTGATAAAACAGGCACACTCACCAAGGGTAAACCGCAGGTTAATGGCATTTATACAACAATGAGTGAGGCTGAATTCCTCGGCCTTGCCGCTTCCATTGAACAAGGCAGTGAACATTTGCTGGCGCAGGCTGTTATACAAGCTGCTAAGGAAAAAGGACTTGTGCTCACAGAGCAAAGTGAATTCGAAGCGATTTTCGGCAAAGGCGTCGCCTGCAAAATCAATGAAAAGGCATATTGGGCAGGCAATATCAAGCTGATGCAGGAAAAGGGCTTTGTCATCCCCGAAGAATTCATGCAGCAGCTGGAGGCTGCCACGGATAATGGCATGACTCCCCTGCTCTTTGCCGATGAAAATAGTATATTCGGTCTCATCACCATTGCCGATGAGCCGAAGGAGGATGCCGCTGCCGCGTTAAATGCCTTGAAGGCAGACGGTATGCATTTGGTGCTCTTGACCGGTGATAATCGCCGCACCGCTGCAAGTGTAGGCAAAAAGCTCGGCATTGAGGAAATCATTGCTGAGGTGCTGCCCACCGACAAGGAAGCCAAAATCGCCGAGCTGCAGCAGCAGGGACGCAAGGCCATCATGGTCGGTGACGGCATCAATGACGCTCCCGCATTGAAACGTGCCTCGGTCGGTATTGCCATCGGACGCGGCACGGATATCGCAGTTGAAGCTGCGGATATCGTACTGATGAATGATAATCTCAGCGGCGTGGTAACCGCGGTGGAATTATCCAAGCAGACCATTCGCAATATCAAGCAGAATCTCTTCTGGGCCTTTTCTATAACTCGCTCGGCATTCCGCTGGCAGCAGGGGCTTTCTTCCCTGCCTTCGGAATTCTGCTCAATCCGATGATCGCAGCAGGTGCAATGAGCCTTTCCTCCCTCTTTGTGGTCAGCAATGCCCTGCGCCTGAAATTCTTCAAACCCAAGCATATGAAATAACAAATATGAAATTGAACAACAACAGCCCTTCCTTGAAAAAGGAAGGGCTGTTGTTTCGCTGTCTTTGATTCACTTACACATTTAAGGAATATAGTGTTCTTCAATGTTAATGACATTACCATCTTCAATAGTAAGCATATATGGAATTGGGGCATTGCCTCTCTGTTCCAGTATATCAAAAAAATTGACAAGTTCTATCTGTTTTGTCGTAAAATTGTTCTCCCAATCCAAAATACAAATCATGCATTTATCCGCAATACCATACTCTTTTATAACAGTTTCTTCATTGTGGATGTAAAATCCGTTTGGGGCATCATCATCTGTTATTTCAAGTTCTTTTGCACGCTTACTAGGTACAATTACCCATTCAATTTCATCAAACGATACCTTTTCATTATGAAGTTCTTTTATATAGCCGATAATGGTTTTGCTATTTGTCTCTGATTCTGTGCTGCTTGGTGTTTTTTCATAGCTCCCAAGCAGCCCAAGCTGCTGCAGGGCGCGGATGGTGTTTTCGGATTGGGTTGTAATATCAATTTCGACCGATTTTTTCCAACGGGCAGATTCGCCCTCATAGTCTGTTACTATTTCCTCATATTCCATACGCAGCCACAAAATTGTGCTTTCTCTGTAATATTCGGCGGTGTTGCTGATATAGACTTTGCCGATTTTGCCCTGTTCAATATCCTTTTGCACTGCCTCGAGCAGCAAAAGTGCATCCGGCCCGTAAATCTTCACCTCGTCCTTGTTGTGTATGAGATACATAAGAGTTATGTCATCAGGGTCGGCCTCAAGCCAATCAAGATTGCGATATTTCAGGAGCTCGCCGCGATTGATAAGAGTCTGCACCTGCCAGGCGGAACTGCTGCTGTCTGCCAGTATCAGCTCACTCACGGGGATTCTGTAATAGCGGCTGATCTGAGAGCCGTTTTTCAGATAATAATTGAAGGAGATGCCACGCATACGGTAATGATCAAGATTCAATTCATCTGCGGGAACGAGCACCAGTTCTTCGATGGTTTTGCTCTTGTCATATATCGGATAAGGGTCATAGTCCACAGTGGGATAAGCACCTTCATTAAGCATCTGCTGGAATTCATTCACGATATCCTTTTCGGAGATCAGAAGCTCGTGGACAGCAAGCCAATCCTCAACCGCCTGCATTTCAACCACAGTGAGTGGCTGAGTTTCATCATCAAGGGTATAGGTGAAGAACTGTGAGCCATTGGCGGTACTTACCTGAACATGCATTTCGGCAATTTTGTCGGCTGTGGGAACATTGCCTGCCACACCGAAAAGATCGAAATAGAACATACCGCAAATCGCCATAATGACGGCGGAAGAAGCCAGAAAACCTTTATAGCCTGCAACAAAAACGCGGAAGCGCTTTTTAAGCATCATCTCAGCAGCGAAATAGCCGATGAAGCCGCCAATGAGCAGGCTGACTATGTAAGCAATGGCAGAGGTCGCATTGTTGGTGTTCCAGATGAAATAATAGAAGAAGGATCCAAGCACCACGGCACAGCCGAAGGTGAAGCAATATTTGAAAACGGGTCTTAAGAAGCTATGGGAAATGACATCACCTGCGGATTCCAGATGGCGCTTTTTGTAAAGCAGGAAGGCAAGCGCAATGATAACAGCAGACACTGCCAAAAGCGCAAACAGATAGTCCCAACCGCTCATCAAAAGCCCTGCATCCTTGCCATAATAATAGTAATTAT